>JAQGHS010000272.1 GCA_028291605.1 Planctomycetaceae bacterium
TCGGCAAGTCGCTGTGCTTCCAAGGCCCATCTTTCGTCACCAGCTTCCAATCCTTACCGTCCGCCGATGACCACACGTCACGCGGCGGAGCTTCGAAAGACTGGAACCAGCCCCCCATGATCCACAACTGATCGTGGTAAACATACTCGGCCTGTGAGTCGCGCGCCTGCCAGGCCGCCTTCTCGGTCTCCAGCACCCAATCGGGCGCCGGTTGTTCTTGAGTGAACACCAAGGCGTTGCTCAGCACCGTTACATACAATATCAACGTGAAGCACATGCGTTTCATGGTGAGTTATCCGTACCCCGACTCTCGAGAGTCGGGCAAAACAATTGGGATAGGTGAGCCGGGTGCCGTAAGGCCCGGGACAATTCGTTTTAGTCGACCTAACTCCCGGTCCGGGGCCTCACGGCACCCGGCTCACCAGGATCTCTACTCTTTCGGATCTAGCTAATCCGCAAACCGAAACAGCTTCTTAGCGTTCTCGTACAAAATCTTCCGCTCAATCGCCTTAGTCGGCGAGAGCCTCCGAATCGCAGAGATCGTTTGCGAACCCTGGCAGGTGGCTCCCATGCCGATCGCGTCACTGCAATCGCTGCCGTACAAAATCTTGTTCTGATGACGATCCAGGAACCCTCGAGTGTGGTCCTCATCGCGAAGCAGCGAATTCAAACCCGAGCCAGCCGACATGTCGGCAAACATGTTCGGGTAGTCGGTCAAATACTTGTCCGTCAAGCCGCCGGCTGTCACCTTGCCCTTCGGATACAAGACGTTCTGATCGGTATGATTCTTATCAATATTCGCCCACCAGGTCTGGGCATGACCGATGAACATCGTCTTCGGAAACTTCTCGAGCATCTTGTGGAATCGCTCGAAGCCCTCATTGAAACTGCCGTGCTGAAAGTGCAGCAGGATGGGAACATTGTGCTCGGTCGCCAGGGCATACAGTTTCTGACTCTCCGGCGAGTCACATTCGACCGTAAACTTCTGCTCGCCGATGATGATCGCGCCGAGATCCAGATACTTGTTGATCTCCGCGCTCGCCTCGGGCAGGTCGGTCACCTCATTCACGCCGAATGAGAACTCCTTGGGAAACTGCCGGGCCACAGCCAGGACGGTCTCATTTCCACCGGCCCCGACTCCACCCAGCCCGTTGTACTTCCCGCCGTTGGTGGATTTCCGATCGACCGAGCTCCCCGCAGGCAACAAGATCGTCCGGGTCACGCCCATCGCTTTCTGATGAGCGATCAGTTGAGCATTGTTCCGCTTGTGGTAGTTCGTATGCTGATGGATGTCGATAATCGGTTCAAGCTGAGTTTCCTCTGCGCCGGATACTCGCGACATCAACCCGGCACTGGCTGCCAGCGAGGCCCCCAGAAAACAACGACGCGTGATGAGATGCTGATTGAAGTTCTTCAACCGAGTCCCTTTCTCGTGATGGTTGCGGTTCGTTGTCAGGGGCGCGACGTGACAACGGGGATGGTCGGCATCGGACCATCATTTCCGCTCAGATTGTGGCCAATCGGCGTCCAGTCAGCAACCGTGACGACAACCTTCGTGCGTTCCCAGCCGAGCGTCCGGCGTAGGCCCCGGGATTCCTCGTCGTAGGATGGGCACTCGTACCCGGCGCTTTTGATATTGCGAGTTGGATTGCCAGACGAACGTCGCGGAATACCGCGAAGACGGGCAAGAGTGCCCATCCTACAGGCCAGGAATCCGCGGGCTTACGCCAACGCTGGAACGAAATCACGTTGGTAATGTCGTCAAGACTACATCACGATCGCCCGACAACATTGATTTGCCGCGAGGCATAGTTTCCATCCAGACCGTACAGCCCGATGATCTGCATCGCGAATGTGCGCGGCTCCTGCGGGAAATTCTTGTATTTCGTGGTGAAGCCGATTTGCTTCACAAGCGCGTTGACCGCCGCTTCGTTGGCCGCTCCGGTGAATGTTACTTCGAGATTGTAGTGCTTCCGATTGCCTCCTTCGAACGTTCCAATTACTCGGCCACCGTACAATACATTTTTCCCCCGGACGCTGATCTGGCCGGCTTTGTTGCCCTGCGAGACAATCTTCAACATATCCGGCAAGTAATGAGTGGCAGAGACGACCAGCTTCCCCCCTGCGTAGGTAATGTTTTGCTGTTCGGTATGGAAGCTCGCGCCGGAGTCCACCAAGGGGGCATCACCAAGCTTATATGTCGCCGGTTGTTCACTCAGAGTGATCGTAGGATATTCCAGGACATCCCTCACACGCACCGTCCACGGGACTTCAATTGTGGACCCGTCGTCATTGGTCAAAGTCACCTGGAATTGATAGATGTTATCCGAGTTCGCATCGGCGGGATGTTCGAAATTCGGGGGCGACGCAAATCTCAGCGCACCAGACTCTTCATCAAGCGTAAATAAGGCACTGTCTTCGCCGCCACTCAGGCTGTAGGTCTGCGGATAACTCCCGCCCGGGCTGTACCAGAAAATGCCGGCGACGGCGTTTTCATTCTCATCGACGATATTGTGACCATGTGCGTAAGTGGACTCCACAGCTCCGATATCGATGAATATCCCCTGCATCCGGGAGTAGCCAGCGCCACGTTGGTCATTCCCGGTGGACGTGCCCGAAGGGAAATACAACGTGCCAGCATCGATCGCCGGGCTGTTGGCCAACAACGGCATTGTCAGAGTCGGTCCACCATTGTCGCTCAGCGGTCCCAATCCAATATTGTCGTCGGCGTTCAGGTCAATGTTGCCGTTCATGTCCGGAAAGACAAAGCTTTCGGAACCGGGACCGAACAGGTTATTGCGCGATTGATCGGGATTGATTGAGCCGGCAATGTTGTCTGCAATGCCATTCCGCAAGTTGCCGGCCACGATCGTATTCTGGTAGGCGCCAGCCGGATTATTAAAATACTGATCGATTCCTGCACCCTGGATCGTCGCCGTATTCCCGCTGATGGTGGCATTGAAAATCTCCATCAACCCCATATTGCGAATGGCACCCCCGTATTCTGCGGTGTTGGCAGTCAGGGTTGAGTTGACGACGCGGAGGTAGTTGTCATTTTCAATGCCACCTCCATTCTGTGAGGTATTATTATAGATCGCGCTGCTCGCGATCGTCGCCTGCCCATGGTTGAAGAGGGCACCGCCAAACGCTCCACCGGAATTGTTCGACAGGGTCGATGTCGTAATCGACAGCATGCCGGTCTCGGATTCCCCCTGGAACACGCCACCACCAAGTCCGACATTCGGATCAACCGTATTGCCATCGATCAAGCAGTTCGAGAGCAATGTCGCCCCGCCGCTTAAGATAGCGCCTCCGGCATACATTGCCGAATTGTTGAGAAACGCCACATGGCTCGCAATAACAGTCCCTTCGCTGTTGATCGCGCCCCCTTGATTTGCGGACGAATGGCTAATGGTCGAGTCTGAAATGGTCAGAGTGCCCTGGTTGTTGATCGCTCCTCCGATACGGTTTCCATGAAATTCGGTCATGATGACGTGCGACAGAGTCAATTGGCCGTAATTCATAATTCCGGCCCCATTGCCCAAGTCAGGCAGCCCATCATTGAGGTCTGTCTTCCCGTTGGCCATTCGGATCCCGTCAATTGCAACACTGACGCCGTCGGCGATGCGGAAGATTCGACTCTGAGCATTGCCGCTGATGGTCAGCAGGTCGACCCCAGGCCCCGTGATGATCGTCTGACCGGTGGCGTCTGTCAGTGTCGGCAACTGCGTGCCGCCCAGGGTGATCGTCTGCGCTGAATCGAAGGTCGCGTCAAATGTAATGGTATCGACGCCGACGTTAGCGTTGGCTTGCTCAATGGCCCACCGCAAGGTACCGGCATCCGTCGTATCGGCAGTACTGGTGACCAGAAAGGCAGTCAGCATCTCGCGCGATTCCAACTGCTCCAGGGTCGTCAGCTTGCCAGCCTGCCGGCGGCGAGCTCGCGCCGCGCAGGAAACATGCGGAAACAGACTGGACCACAACGGACGACTCCAAAACTTCATCGATTCGAACTCCAAGTATGGTGGGATCCCAAAACGGGACGCGAACAGCCGTACAAAAGGACGGTTGTGGAACTCTCTTTGTTCCGGGCTTTGGCCACTTTTGACCAATGTGTCCAAGAATAATTAGCTTACTTGCCAAACATTTTCTGACGACGAATATCTATCGGGACTGTTATTCTCTTACAATGACACGTCTGTGCAGTCATGCCGGTCATAGGGGTTGGTGGTGTTATGCGGCAAAATCCTGACGGATGGGTGCCGACCACACCTGAGGTTGGTAAAGTGAGCCAGTTCATCGTGCCTCTTCAAGCCCACAGATGATCGGAACTGCAATGCGACGCCGTCCATCCTTGTCCGTCCGATTCACGAGAATCGTTGCGTTCTGTCTGCTGACCCTGTCGATCAGTGGTTTTCGCCTGCAAGCCGAGGACCAACCGGTCGTCATCGCACCGTCCGTCGCAGGGCACGTGCATCCTTCCATCTGCCGCACGAAAGACGGCACGCTGGTCATTGTCTACAAGGGCGCCAATGTCCTCGTGCGGACACGCTCGGTCGATGGAGGCAAGACATGGGAAAAGCCCGAGCCCATCGCCACCTCTGCGAAACGTCCGGACGTCATTCGCGAGGCACCCGTCTTCGAAGTCTACCCCGGTACCGCCGATGTCCTGCCCGATGACCGAGTGGTCGTGACCTGGAACTACATCGCCGACGATAAGAAGAAGGATGGCTACTACGAACGGGCGCTGCTGTACTCCATCAGCACGGACCAAGGAAAGACCTGGAGCGAGCAGGGCTTGATCGGCCCAGTCGACGGCAAGCACTTGGGAGCAGTCCGGCACAATGTTCTACCGTGGAGCGACGGCCGCTGGCTGCTACCGTTGCGTGTCGGGCCGCCGCGGCTGTTTGATCCCAAGTCTGGCGAGTTAGCCGTGTTTCCAGTAGTCGGTTCCGACAAGAAACAGCACTCGTTCCAGCAAATTGTCCGTACTCCGAAAGGCACGCTTCTCGCCATGGGACCGGTCTTCTTGCGATCCACCGATGAGGGCCAAACCTGGTCCACCGTGGAGACCTTTCGCCCGGTCCCTGATACCGACACCGCCGAAGGGCGATACCTGACCGTGCTGAAGGACGGCGGGCTGCTCGTCACGTTTGGCGTGGGGACTGCCAATAAGGGGTTGAGCTACAACTACTCCGGCGACGATGGTCTGACCTGGAACAATGACCGCACAGTCGTGCTCTTGCCGGAGACGAACGTCGCAGCCCGATTCTATTCGGCCCGCACCGTGCAAGTCGACGACGAGCACGTCGGCACCGCATTCGTCCACGGCGGCGTGCAATTCTTGAAGGTGAGCTTGGATCGCCTAAAAAAATAAGGACGGTCGCCACCGAGATCGAAGCTGCAATGTTCCGGTAGAGCTCGGTTAAACCGCAGGTTCGCGTACAGGGCGTCGATCAAGACTGGCCGTGCAGGCCAGATACGCCAGGAAGCTGATCGGCCAATAATACGTCGCAATCGCGATGGCGAACGCCACTGCGAATAGGCGACTCTTCGATCGTCGCTCCACATCGAGGTACACGTAATACGTCGTGACAATCCAAAAGAACCAGGCGCATGTCGCCAGAGGAACAGAGCCCAGGACGCTGATCAACTCCATGAAATCGCCACTGGACATAGAAATTTCCTCGCTCAAGGTTGCGATCTGATCCGACCTGAAGTCTGGCGTCTACCGCTACTTCAGGAAGCTCATCCTACACGCAGTTGCTCTCGGATGTCCACCAGAATCCGCCCCAGCATGTTTTGGCCAGTCCCGTCTCCACCGTCGCCCCAGTAGGCATCGTTTTCGGTGTGCTCCACGATCTTCGCGCTACCGGTCGATAAGAGCAGGGTCCGCAGTTCGTCATGCTGAGTAAACTTCGCCAACACAGTCTGACGCATGATGTCGTCCTTCACGGTCTCCCAATCAGTACGCAATGTCTGCTTCCGATCGCGCCCCATTTTCGCAGCCTGCATGGGGGAAATCGTCTGCCGGATTTTCTGCCGATAGTCTGCATCCGCAAACTTCTGAGCCTGAAAGTAATGCTCGGAAGTCGGCCAGACTTCCCCGCCGAGTTCAATCGGAAATGCGGCGAAGTTCGAGAACTGTCCGAAGTCGTCCGAGACACTGTAGAAATTGATCACGTCCATTTGACTTACCGTGTTGCCATTGCAGATCCATTAGCCTGGTGAGGAAAACCCGCCAGACTGGTCAATCACCGCGGTGACATCGTCTTGCAATTTTTGACGACGGTTTTGCACTGCAGGCCACCAACTCCAGGCATTGGCGATATAGATCTTGCGTTGCCCCGGTTGCTCCTGAATGCAAACAAAGCTCTGTGTGTCCTTGCCATCAGCAGAGCGCACGTCAACAACTATCAGATCAAGAAAGCCTGGATAAGGTTCACAGCTCACCGCGATTTCAAAACCGGCAGCGCGCAGCCGATCAGGGAGAACCTCTACGTCTGCGTCCAGCATGTCGCGTTCGTCGATACCCATCTCTAACTCCTACGATTCCCGTCGAACTTGACTGCACGTCGACGAAAAAGCCGTTGCGACATCGCAAATCAAGGACACCACGTCAATCCGCCCAACCGATTCCTTCGGCACAACGGTAGTCCCATAGGCCGCCCCGTAGATCTGTCCATACATCGACGCCACCGTATCGGTGTCTCCACCACATTGCACGATCTCTTGAATGGTCGGCAGCAAACCGTTGGACCGACAGGCGGCAAGAATGGCCAGCGGAACCGAGTCGACGACATATCCAGTCGATGGGAATATTGCGGCAAACTCGCCAAGAGAAAGCGACGTGTCGCGCACGACGATCAGGCGATCTCGAACGCGCGAATCAGGAATCCAATCGACCAGCAACGACAGTAACCGGATATCGATTGGATGCCCCGCGTTGACATATCGAATGGCGCGAACCATGGCCAGCGCTCCAATGTAGGCCTCATCGTTACGATGGGTGATCCGGCACACATCACGAATGATCTGCCGATCTTTGTCGAGATCAGGATCGAGCACAAACGCCAACGGCGCAATGCGCATCGCGGCCCCATTGCCGGCAGAGTATTCCCCGGTCGCTCCGACCAGAGCCCAATGGCCGCCGGCGTCCAGTTCTCTCAATGACTTCAGCGTGCTGGCGCCGATCCCCGAGATGCGTCGTTCGCGAAACCAACGCAGGAAATGACCGGCGATCGATTCCGGTTTGACCGAGCCAGTTTCGATGATCGACTCGCAAGTGGCAATGGTCAATTGCGTGTCGTCTGAGACTTGCACCTCGTGCGGAACCACAATATTCGTAGTCGTCGGACGCGCTTCGAAATGCGAACCGATCGCATCACCGAGAGCGCCTGCCATAAGACAGCCAGTGATGCGATCTTCCAGCGATAGATGTTTCACAGTCATTCAATCAACTGCTATTTGATTCTCCGGGTTTGTTTTTCGCCTGTAGGAAAATCGAAATTCTCCGCCGACAACACCTCAAGTCACGCTGTAGCACTACTGACGAATCCCAACGCCAAATAGTGTCTCGTTGCCGCGGTGCTCACCAACCGCTCTAACGGCAAGAGACCGCAAACGCTCCATATCCGCCGCATTTGCAACCAGTCCGGAAATGTAGACACCACCCTCCGTTCGCTCGCCGATATTGAGGTGCGCCAGGGCTGGGTCGGCGGCAATCAACGGAGCAAACGACTTGTACTCTTCCAAGTACCGTCGATATGTCACCTCACCCTCACCGGCCAGTAAACCATATATCCAACCAATCGAGACACCAGAGCCCATCGCGATAATTGCAGTTGCGATCAGTGCGCACCGATGTGCCATTCCCCACACGGTCGCATCGACGCCGTCCATATGTGACAAGCGATCAATACGTCTTCGAAGCATTTGCATCCGCCATTTTGGGAGCAATACGACAAATCCACCGACTATCGCTCCTCCGATGATGCCGTGAGTCAACCCCTGCCCGAACCCGTAACTTACGGCATCGAATCCCGGCTCGCGGGCGATCATGAGAATGCCGCGGAAATAGCCGGGAAACCACTTGCCAACTGCGAACCCCGCACTCGCACCAAGTGCTCCATATAAAAGCGTGCAACCGAAGATCGTGAAAACAGCCTTTCGGAACATGACTCAGTCCCTCTCATCACAATTGGCCGGCGCCAGAGTTCAAGGATCCTTCACATTGTGCCAGGCCGAGTTGTCCAAGGGAGGAAAAATCAGCGGCTCCATTCCGTCGGGATCGGCGTCATCAGGTCGGGATTTGATCATATCGGTATTAACGTTCATTGGCTCAGATTGAATGACATTCCAACGGTCAAAATCTCGTTCCAGGACCGAAATGAATTCCGCAGAGACCCTGGGGCTATCACATAACCAATAGACGATCGCACGCTTCGAACCATTTACTTCCCCGATCGCTGGCTTTGACATTCTACAGAATGCGGGCCGGACAACTCGCTCTTTCGCGCCCTCATACCATTCCTTGTAGCGCGCATCCAGAAATGAGGAATCAAACTCCCTCAACGTCAAATTCTTCACCTTGAAGCAAAGTTTATCAATTTGCTGCGTACCGCAATTATTTCTCGCCAAGTCGATCTCCATCGCTCGCGACGCTTTCAATCTGGATCCAAAACCCCTGGTTCGCAATCGAGAAAACTGGGTTTCGGAGTAATCTTCAGCGCCTTCTCCCAGGGTCCAATTTGAGATGTAGATCTCGTGCTTGTCCAAACGAGGCTCAATCCAGCGACCTAACGATGATAAGACCTCATAGTCAATCGCATCTAACGGCTTGCTGGTGCAAATGAATGTGATCGCAAAAACTGCAAGTGCGATGACGCCGCCAATGGCAACCAGGAGACCGCCAACTATGAGTGAGGTCTTTAGTTTGGGCATCGTCATTCGCGAACTCCGTGCCGTCGTGGTATTCAAAGAATACATCGATACTCAGGAATTGGCGAGACAAGTTCGTGAGATACTACCCATTAATTCGGCTTCGGCACTTCGCTGCAGATGACCGTAAAGCCTGCCAGCGTGTTGGGGCCGAAGGTCGTGCTGATGGCGACATCGACTGCATCGCGGCCGCGGGCGATCAGGACTCGGCCGATGCGGGGCTTGTTGTTGCGCGGATCGAACGTGTACCACTTGCCGCCGAGATAGGCCTCGAACCAGCCGGCAAAATCCATGGGGCCGAAGGGCGGAGTCAGCCCGATATCACCGAGGTACCCCGTGCAATAGCGAGCCGGAATATTCAAACAGCGGCAGAAGGCGATCGCCAGATGGGCGAAGTCACGACAGACCCCGGTACGTTCGTTGTAGGCTTCGAGAGCCGTCCGTGTGGGCCGGGCCGCAGCGTAGTTGAACTTGATGTGATTGTGCACGAAGTCACAGACCGCCTGCACTCGAGCCCAGCCCAGCGGCGTCGTACCGAACTGCTTCCAGGCGATGTCTGACAACAGATCAGTCTCGCAATATCGGCTGCCCAGTAAAAACACCAGTGCGTCCGAGGGCAACTCCCAAACCGGGTGCTGCACGGCGGTCAGTACCACCGGGTCGGGGATTCCGTTCGAGCGGACAATGGCCGACGTGCTGATCCTGGTCCGGCCAGCGGGGGCTTCGAGCCGGCTGCACCAGTTACCGAACCCGTCTCGATAGGGCGTAATCATCAGCGGTGGGCTGGTGACCAGATGATCGGGAATGATGACTTCGTGAGCGTGGCTGTAATGGATGTTAAGCATCAGCAGCATGGGCGTTGGCTGGGGGCAATCATAAATCAGTTCATAGCCAACTTTAATATAAATGATGGAGCTCGCTTTTCACCGTAAACCGGCAATGAGAATTTTTTGATCGAATAATCGCCCGCTGGCAAAACCGCCGCAGTGCGTTCTGATTGTGAGTCGATGCGAGCGCAGTACTATCATACGCGAGACAAATC
>JAQGHS010000299.1 GCA_028291605.1 Planctomycetaceae bacterium
GCGCACATGCTGCCATACTTTTTTCGTCATTACGATGGAATCGTGAATGAATATGTGATCTACGACCACAATTCGGATGACGGAACACAGGAGATCCTGGCCGCTCATCCAAGAGTGACAACGGGCATATTTGAAGTTGAGGGAGAATCGGTCTGCGAATGCGGGAGGACGTGGAAATCAAATATCTGGAAGGCAAGTCGAGGCAAAGCGGATCTCGTTCTCGTGTGTGACGTCGACGAACTACTCTGGCATCCGCACCTGGCAGATTACCTAGCCACTTCGGTTGCGGCAGGAGAGACGCTATTCCGACCGACCGGTTGGGATATGGTTTCGAACACTTTTCCAGTCACCAACGGCCAAATCTATGAAGAGGTCCGACATGGAGCGCGGAATGCTGATTTCGACAAGCTCTGTCTGTTCAATCCAGACGCGGTTGAAGAAATCAACTATCGGCCCGGTTGTCATATTGCCAATCCGACAGGCAATATCGTTTGCAACCCCAACCATGAATTGAAGCTCCTGCATTTCAAATATCTCGGCGCTGATTATGTGATCACCCGGTACGCCGCCTTAGGAGTGAAGCTAAAATCCATCGATAAGGCAAATGGCTACGGTAAACAATACAGTTTAACCCCGGAAGAGATTAAGGACCGCATGAGTCGCTTGAGCTTACAACCTCTATTCGATTGATATCGGGACACAAATAGAGCTGCAGATCTGAACCGCTGGTGAAACACATTGAAGCTCGCAGCAGCTCCGTTGGGCGGCCAAATCAGATGCATCAAGTCAGAGTCACTCAGCTCAGATAAGAGGGGCTGATGAAGTTAGCAATCATGCAGCCCTACCTGTTTCCTTATATAGGATATTTTCAGTTATTGGCGGTCGTTGATCGCTTTGTCGCGTATGACGATGTTAATTTCATTAAGCAGGGGTGGATCAACCGGAATCGAATCTACGTCGGAAACCGGGTCACTTATTTTACCGTGCCGCTGCACCACGCAAGCTCATTTGCCCGGATTTGCGACGTGCGCATCGCAGATGTGGACTGGCAGACCCCGATGCTAAAAACCATTCAACAGTCCTATTTCCGAACGCCGTACTTCCGTGCAGTTTATCCGATTGTGGAATCAGTCTTGCAATGCGGTACAGCATCGATCGGTACCATGGCCCGCCAGAGTTTGCTCGCAGTGCGAGACTACCTCGGATTGCGGACGGAGATTGTCGAGACGTCCGCAATTTACAAGAATCAGCAATTGTCGGGTCAGCAGCGCGTCCTTGATATTTGCCGTCAGGAACATTGTTATACGTATCTGAATGCCACGGGCGGCGGCGAACTCTATTCGCGTTCGTTGTTCGCCGAACATGGTATTGATTTGCGGTTCTTGCGATCGGTCGATGTCAGATATGAGCAACTCGGCAAGCCATTCGTCTCGAATTTGTCGATCATTGATCTCCTGATGTACAATTCGCCGCATCAAGTAGGCGAACTCCTGACGCGATGTGTGCTGGAATGAAGACCATCGGCGGCTTTTTCGAACTGGAAATGAATCCCTATCGTGGAGAGCTGCACTCCAGTGCGGCTGCGCTGACAAGTGGCCGCGCCTGTCTGGCCTGGATTCTCTCCGTGGTGAAACCGACGCGCGTCTACATTCCTGACTACTGCTGCCGCGCCGTCTCAGAGACTCTCAGTGAGTCGGGTGTCGAGAGCTGCAGTTATGGGATCGACGCAAACTTTCGGCCACTCTTGGATAAATCCCCGCAGGCCGAGGAGCTATTCTTGTATGTCAACTACTTTGGGATTCACACGTCTGTCGTCAGGGATTTGGAATCGCGCTGGTCCGGCCGGCTGATTCTGGACAATACTCAGGCCTTTTTCGAAATTCCACGTGCGGGGAGTTGGGCGTTCAATTCCGCGCGTAAGTTCTTCGGTGTCCCAGACGGAGCGTACTTGTATGGAGCAAGCCTGCCAAGTGCCGAATTGCCTTCGAAGTCCGAACTAAGATGGGATCACCTAATCAAGCGACATCTCGGGCGACAAGACGGAGCCTATCGAGAGTTTTTAGAGAACGAAGCCTTAGTCACAGCAAAACTTTATGGGATGTCGCCGCTGTCTCGTTGCTTGCTCGGCGGGGTGGACTACACCGCAGTTGCGCGGCGGCGAAGGGAAAACTTTGCCATCTTTCGGGATGAGCTCGGAGCTTGGAACGAGCTAGAAATCGGCTGTCCCGCAGACGCTGTCCCGTTTTGCTATCCTCTGTTGCTGGACCACGAGCTCAATCGGACTGTGCTGGCTCGGCGGGGTATCTTCATTCCAACGTTTTGGCCGGAGTTGATTCGGGGAAAGACCGAGACTGGAACTGAATTCGAACAAGCCTTGGCCCATAGACTACTGCCGTTACCCGTTGATCATCGGTATGATTCAACCGATTGTCGCATAGTAATCCAGGCGATCCACGAGTTGCTGAAATGACGGATTCAAAAGAAGGAATGGCGAGCCTGAACGACCGGGGCTGGATACAGCTAGCTGGAGTTGTCAGCCCCCCGTTAATTGATCGACTGCGTTTCGACCTGCAGCGGGCATCTCTTGCTTGCAGGGCGATACAGCAACGCAACGGACTTCTTGGCAATATCGACGGCACAGTGCATCATGTAGTCGGCCAAGGTGAAAGTTTTCTGGAGTTGATCGACGTGCTCCCTGTGGGGATCATCGAGAGGTATTTTGAAGCAAAATTCATTTTGAATTCGTTTGGCGGTGTGATCAACTTGCGAAATCACCCGTCCTACGTCTGTACTGTTCATCGCGACCTGCGGACGTATTCAGGCAGTACCCCCGCCATGTTGAATTTGCTGCTGATGCTCGACGATTTCACTTTGGAAAACGGCGCGACGTATTTGTTAAGTGCGTCGCATAAGGCCGATATTTGCCCCACTGATGCCGACTTCTTCTTGAAGGCAGAACGAGCAATCGGCGCAGCGGGAAGCGTTGTCCTGTTCAATTCGAACTTGTGGCATGCCGCGGGAATCAATACCACCGATATCCCTCGACGGGCGCTGACACTGACTTTTACTCGACCCTTTATCAAGCCTCAGTTTGACTATCCTCGGATGCTCGGGTATGACCGGGCCGAGCAGTTTTCTGAGCTCCGGAAACAGATTCTTGGTTACTATTCTCGCATCCCCGCCACTTTGGAAGAATGGTATCAACCACCAGCACGACGGATGTACCGATCGGGACAAGGTTGAACAATCGACCGGAAAGCGACTCCATGACATCCCGCAATTACGAGCATGAGCATCGCGATTCTGCCGAGCGGAAGTACTCATATGATTTCGACGACATCTTACGGCAATTTATGATGCGTACCTTTAATCCCATGCTCCCTCAAGGGCGCGCTCTGGAAATGGGGTGTTACCTTGGGGCTTTTACGACAATGTTGGCTCAGAGATTCCTCGACTTAACGGTAATCGAAGCCGCGGCCGATCTCATCGACCATGTGCGGTCACACGTTGCACCGCATGTCCGATTCTCGCATTCCACATTTGAGACGTTTAAAACCGACGAGAAGTTCGATGCGATTTTCATGATCCACACGCTGGAGCATCTCGATGATCCCGAACTCGTGCTCCGGAAGATGAATCGCTGGCTATCTTCCACGGGGCGGCTGTTTCTAGCTGTTCCCAACGCGAATGCTGCCTCACGCCAGATCGCGGTAAAAATGGGGCTGATCAGTCACAATTCCGCTGTGACCCCGGCTGAATATGAACACGGTCATCGAAGAACATATCGCTTCGACACGCTGGAACGAGACGCCGTCGCCGCAGGGCTCCGCCCCATCCACCGCGGTGGGGTCTTCTTTAAGGCACTGGCGAATTTCCAATTTGACCGTCTACTGGCCGACGGTCTGATTGGACAAGACTACTTGGAAGGTTGCTTCCAACTGGGCATGCAGTATCCCGACCTCTGTGCCACGATTTACCTGGTCTGTGAAGGAGGAACCGCTCATGTCACCGACAGTTGATATCCACCTTCGGGAATTGGAGCATGGAGACCTAGCGCAACTGAATTCTTGGCGCAATGATCCGGAGGTAGTTGATTGGTTGGGAAACAATTTTCTGTTCATTTCCCGGGATGTCGACGATGAGTGGTTTCGAAGTTATTTGGCAAATCGCGATCGCGCCTTGCGACTTACCATCATCGTCACCAAGACCGGTGAATACATCGGTAACGTGAATCTTACATCAATCCACCCGATCAATCGCTCCGCCGAGTTTTCCATTCTGATTGGAGAGCGACGTTACTGGTCGCAGGGAATCGGTCGTCAGGCGAGCGAGTTTATGCTGCGACATGCGTTTAACGATCTCAATCTCAATCGGGTCTATCTGAGTGTCTTATCGCACCATGAGCGGGCGATTCGCTTGTATTATCACCTCGGATTTGCAGTTGAAGGCAATCTTCGAGAGGCGATCTTCAAGCATGGGCTTTTTTTTGACTTACAGATGATGTCGATCCTCAAATCGGAATTCGCCCTGAAACGAGCCTAACCTGCCTGCGGTTTTGTATACAATTGGCGCAACTCATTTCGGTGGACTGTTGCAAATTCTCTGGTCAAACGTCTGAAACAACGCTAGACATGTCCCTGTGCGAATTTGTAGGCATTGAGATACCAACACGACAATAGTACGCCAAGCGAAGACTGGTACTATGCACGACTCGGCTTTATGAAGATGCTGTGGATTTCGTGTTGCGGTACCTTGATATCAATAGGAATTATAATATCGCCGATGTCGGGAGTTGTAACGTCAATGGATGTCTGCCCCACTTCTTCGGTCAAACCAATTGGCAGTATACAGGACTCGATCTTTCGGCCGGCCCAAATGTTGATTTAGTACTTTCCGCACTGTAGGGATCGGGGGAGAATTACCAAGATGTGTACGATGTGGCTGTCAGCACGCAAGTAAGGGAGTGCGTTACACGACCATGGTGCTGGATTAAAGACGTTGAACGTATCACCAAGTCCAGAGGGCTTGTATCCATTTGCAAACGCACACGATCGGCTATCACCCGTTCCCTGTCGACTGCCGGCGGGCATGGCTGGATGGACTGAGAGCTCTGCTCGAGTGGGTAGAGTCCGCGCGAACGGCACCCTTCCTGTGCAACTTGGCAGCAGGGCATGCTGTCTTCTCAGGTTAGTATGAGAACCTGGACGGCGCGCTAGAAGATCTAGAGAACGTTGGGCAGCAACCTCAGTCTGTGGCCAAAGTTTACGGTCGCACTGCAGTCGCCTTCGGTCAGGGTACACGTCGGGGTGACGCCGACAAAGTGTTCGCGGCACTGGAAAAGGTTGTTACGGCAACTCCGGATTCCGATGCCAAGATTCGCTTGCTGACGGTACTCGGAAAGACTCAAACCCAATTGGGGCTGCTGGCCCACCTGGAGCAAACGAATGACCAACTGGTGAAATTGTGGGACGACAATCGAGGTCTGAACAGCCGGCAGATCGCGGATGCCAAGACGGCGATCTCGAGTGCTTTGGCGGAAGATGGAGACTTTGAGGCCGCAGAGCAGAAACTGGGACGTCTGGAAGACCTATTTCCCAATTCCGAACACCAGGCTGTGGCGCGGCACGGCATCGCTGCGGCCTGATTTTCCGGGATGCGTTGTTGACCGCCGCTAAAATCAATCATGACGTCACTCGCTGCCAGTGTCTGCTCGCAATTCATGCGCATGTGGTCGCGGTACATCCCTTGTTCGACGACCTCGCACTCAAGTTGGCTGACGAGATGATCTTGGAGGTTCCGAAGCTTCGAGGAAAACCCGGTTTCGCCGAAATCGAGTGTCAGGCGATGGTGAATTCCGTCGTCTGGGAACGTCCGGAAGTGGCTGAGAGATACATTGATTCCAGCGCGGATCCGCATTATCGCGTTCGAGCCATGCTGGCTCTCGCTGAGCATGCCGCCCAGCGAGATGAAGGAGCCGCTACGGAGAGCTATTTAGCGTAAGCCTTGGAGCAAGTCAGTGAAGAGCAAGATGCGGAAAAACGTCGCGCTCTGTTGACCGAGCTGGGACGAGTGGCATTCATCTGCCAGGCCCAAAGTTTTCTGGAAGAAAAGATTGCCGGCCGGGACGTCCTCTTACGGAGAAGAGTCCTGCTCGGCCTGGCCAAAGGTCTGATTGCCGAGGACGCGATTGCATCGGCGTTTAGTAATCGCCTCCTCTATGCAGGAACCACCGAACAACCCAAGTTCTTCTTCGTCGACGTTAAGCAGGATCAGACCTGGGAAGGTTTTCGCGAGCAGGTTCAAAAAACTCACAACTTTGGGGGTGGTGGGGGCAATTATCTCTATGAAAAGCAACCCAAACTCCACGTTCTGGCAGTATCGGCGGTGGGAGGTCTGGACATCGCGTACCCGCCGAAACTGGCGGGTTTCCTGGGTGCCACGAAACTCTTCACTTCAGGCTACTTCGAAAAGTCGGAAATCGACAACCTCGGAAAGGCTTGCGACGGCCCCACCAATCAGCCGGCCAATATTGGGCTCTTCACTGCGGAAAAACGCTTTCTCGATCGGCCGGAGGGATGGCTCGTCCTGAAGATTCGCCTGGCCGATAAACCCAATTAAAGAGTCGGGGTGATCTAGCTGCTGGAAGTCCCCTCGAAGAGACAACGACGGGTTGGCACGGTGTCGGAATGATTGCGGC
>JAQGHS010000303.1 GCA_028291605.1 Planctomycetaceae bacterium
CCAGTGAGGACGGTTTCAAACTCACGCGGTCTTGCGAGACCCCGTGAGTCTGGATCTGCCTTCTGAAGAAATGTGTTCCAGCCAACGCAAATTGTAAGTCTGACAATTTGCCTAGTTTGATCTGCACCTGTTCGCTCCTCTTTTGAAATCGTCGTGACATTTCCCATAGGTCTTCGGGCTCCCCGAACGGCTCGGCGTGGAAAGTGTCGCTTCAGCTAATGTTCATTACGTCCCGAGAAGGCGCGCGGCATCTCATTTCGTGCTGGAATTCGCTTCTCTGGAATAATCCCGCTCCGCTGGCAGGGGCCCTGTGTTTTGTGTGGATGTGGTGTCCACCAGCACAGGGCTCCTTTTTTGTTGCCAAGCTCGTGAGCGGCACGGCACTAGCCGCCGGTTCTTTCAGGTTAGGCGCCGCACAGCAGAACCGGTGGCTAGCGCCATTCCGCTCACAAACTGAGGACCGCTCGCCTTACTGCACCAGGCTCACTTTGTCTTTGCAGAATTCAGGACAGTCGGTTTGCGTTGCTTCCTCTGACTTCTATGGCAACGCTGATCCACTAAAGATTGAACGGCGCTCGCAGATTGCATTCAGACGCGACAAAGCTCCATTTCGTGAACCGCCGCGATGATCCTCATCGGAAATTCACACGCTCAAATGTTGCCCAAATACCTCACTTCACGAACGGTAATTTCGCTGGGTTGAATTGCCCCGGTGACGAGGCGACAATAAGCCCGGAAGCAGTGGCCATATCGACTGGTCGGCCGTAGAACTGACCCGACGGGTGCGAGCGTTCGTATCGCACGGTCGCTGCAAATCGTTTCTGAACAGCCTCGAAAATGAGCCTTCGAATTCCCGGAGTCTCACCTGATGCCGAATTCACGGCTGACCGCCTTCATCCTGATGCGATCCGAGTGACTACGACTCACCGTGTGGTTGATGGTCCGCACTGAATGCCTGTGAAAACACGAAGAGATCTCTTCTCGCCGACGAAGCCTACTGACAAGTCGAGCACTTACTGGAGCAATGAAATGGTTATGAAACGCAGTCGATTGACACTCACCGTATTGGTCGCATCGGCGTTGCTGTGTAGTCTCACACTGGAACGCAACACACGCGGATTGCTGGCCCAGAATGCAGCCACCAAGACGGCTCCTGCTGTTCCGAAAAAGACGAAGGCTGATGAAAAGCCTGTTGACGAAGTCCGGGCTGCCGATGCCACAGCAATTCGCACGACGATGCTGAGCTTTGGCGAAGCTTTTCAAAAGGGGGATGCCCCTGCCGCCGCCGCGTTCTTGACGTCGGGAGCCGAACTGATTGCCCTCGAAGGGATCACCGTCCGTGGACGTGACGCCATTCAAGAAGCCTTCACGAATCACTTTTCGAAAGACGCACGCCCCAAGATTCACCTGGATGTGGGTTCTCTCGACTTTCCCTCACGCGACACGGCCGTGCAGGAAGGGGTGATGAAAATCACCGCCGCGGGAGGCGAGCACACGACGAACAACTACAGCGTTCTGCTCGTTCGTGAAGATGGCAAATGGTACCTCGCCAGCATCCGCGAATGGGCTCTCGAAAAATCACCGCTCGAGGAATTGGAGTGGTTGATCGGCAGCTGGTCGGCCAAGGGAAAGGACGCCGAGGCGCAGACCACCTACGAATGGTTTGGCAACAAGACCTTCATCAAGGCCCAGTTCTCGATCCGCGAAAAAGAGACCACGGTGACCGGCATGCAGCTCATCGGGATCGATCAAGAAACCGGCAACTTGCGCACCTGGACGTTCGAAGCCGACGGTGGATATGGCGAAGGGGTCGTTAATCGTGACGGGAACAAGTGGGTCTTCGAAACGGCCACGGCCTTGACCGATCGCCGCCTGATGACGAGCAGCAACATCCTGATTCATGTCGACAAGAACACCTTCACCTGGCAGCCGATCGACTTGACGATCGACGGCGAGCAAATCGCCAATCTGCCGCCGGTCAAGGTCTTGCGCGTTGAAGCCAAGAAGTAGTCGTGCCTGATTCTATGTAGCGGAATCTCGTCAGAGTTCCGCCGTCGTCTCCAGGCATTCGTAATGACAACTCAACCTAAAACAAACTTCCTACAGAGAACATAACTCATGCAACGTATCACATATTCGATCTGTGCACTGAGTCTCCTGGTCTTCGCGATAACTCCTGAAGTGTTCGCCCAGCGGGGACGCGGTGGCGGTGGATTCGGCGGTGGAGGAGGGGGCGGTGGCTTTCGTGGCGGTGCCGCTGGCGGAGGCGGAGCGCGTCCAGGCGGGTTCGGTGGTGGTGGGGGTGGCAGCCGGCCCGGTGGTGGACTCGGTGGCGGCGGCGGTGCCCGGCCCGGTGGGTTTGGCGGAGGTGGTGAAAGTCGGTTTGGAGGTGTTGGCGGAGGTGGTGGGATAGGTGGCGGAGGCTCCCGACCTGGTGGATTCGGTGGTGCCGGCGGTAGTGGGTTTGCTGGCGGCGGGGCCAATCGTCCGGGTGGATTTACGGCCCCGGCCAAGTCGGCCAGTTCGGGGGCACGCAGCTTCGGCAGCGCGCAGGGATCCAGTTCGTCCAATCGCAATTCGGGTGTCGGGCCGAATGGTGGTTCGTGGAACTCAGGGAGCGGCGGCGGATCTTATACCACTAAGAACGGTGGAACGATTGACTATAAGGGAGCCGGCTACGGTGGGACGACTGGCGGCGGCATCAGTGGCGGACGCTATGTCGGCGGGGTTTCTGTCACGACCGCCAACGGCCAGACCTTCAATAAGGCTGGCACGGGGGGCGGGGTGAGTGGTCCCAACGGAAACAGTGCCGGGGGACGCACGAGTATCTCGAACACGTCAGGCCCGAATGGATCAGGAGCGTCGGCATCACACAGCGGATTTGCGTCTGGTCCCGGCGGGACTGTGGCGGGTGGCTGGGGCGTCAACAGCGGCCCCAACGGCGCGTCTGCGAGTCGCTGGGGCTTGGCCAGCGGCCCGAACGGTGCCGTCGCTGGACGATCTGGCGCTGCGGTCGGTCCGAATGGTGGCGTTGTTGCCGGGCGTTCCGGCGTGGCCGTTGGTCCCAATGGAGCCGTGGCGGGGCGGTCGGGAGTGGCAGTCGGTCCCAACGGCGGTGTGGTCGCGGGTCGCTCGGGAGTTGCCGTGTCGAATGGCACCTATTACCGCTCGACGACGGCCATCAGCGGTCAGGGTGCCTATGTCCGCACCGCATGTACTCCTTACTACGGCTGCTTTACGTCGGCCTGGCACACGCAATATCCCGGTGCCTGGTATGCTGCCGCCTGGGGCACGACGGTCGCCTGGCGCGCTGCCACGTGGGGAGTCCTGGCGTCGTCCGGTGGTTATGCCACACAGCCGGTCAATTATGACTACGGCAGCACCGTCGTGTATCAGGACAACACGGTCTACCAGAATGGCGACCCTGTCGCGACGGCCGAGGAATACTCGCAACAGGCCACTGATATTGCTCAAACGGGCAAGACAACCGACGCGTCGCCCGATGGCGATTGGACGCCGCTCGGCGTGTTCGCGATGGTTCGCGGTGAGGAACAAACGGCCGACAATCTGTTCCAGCTGGCCGTCAATAATGACGGTGTCTTGCGTGGCAACTACTACAACGCCTTGACCGATACGACGGAAACCGTCTTCGGATCCGTCGATAAGAAGTCACAGCGTGCCGCGTGGACTGTAGGTGACAAGAAAACGCCCGTGTATGAAGCGGGGATTTCGAATCTGACGTCCGACCACACGACGATGATGGTGCATTACAGCAATGACCGTGCGCAGCAGTTTACGCTGTTCCGGATCGAACAGCCGGACGACGCCAATGCTCAGCAACCAGCGGCCAACGGTGCCCAGGATCCAGCAGCTCCAGCGGGGGCGAATGATCCTCAGCCACCGAAACCGGGGGTGTCTGAGTAGAGATTGTCCAGATGTTTTTTTGGTCATTGATCCCTTCGCCACGACAGTCTTGGCGAGGGGATTTTTTTGTCGACCGTGCTGCCCGAATTGTGCTGGTGAGCCCCGTCCCGTGACGGACTGTTGATTTAATCCGGCAACTGGATATTGTACGCACGTCTATAGCAGCGAACTAGGTCGATCAAAGGATCTGTGATGGACTACTGGGCCAAGGCCCCCGAACGACGAGATCAACTGGTCTTGTTCCCGACGCGTCTGGATGATGCCGTTCCGGCGGACGCTCCTGTTCGCTTGCTGGATGAGATTCTGCGGCGCCTGGACTGGTCGGCGTGGGAGCAGGGTTATGACTTGCGACACGGCCAGCCTCCGATTCACCCTCGCGTTCTGGCCGGTGTCTTGTTGTTTGGATTGCTGAAGCGTCTGCGTTCCACCCGTGTGCTGGAGGAAGCTCTGACCGTTCGACTCGACTTCCGCTGGCTGGCCGAAGGCTTTCAGATCGACCACAGCACGTTATCGAAGTTTCGAACCGGACATGCCAAAGAGTTGCGTCAGCTGTTCGTGCAGGTGGGGCTGGTGGCGCGCGAGGCGGGGTTCCTGCCGTTGACTCAATTGGCGTTTGATGGGTCCCGAGTCCGGGCCAACAATCGCCGTAGTGGCACCCGGACTCCGACGGAACTGCAGGCCTACCGGAAAGTATTGGAAGAGCAATACGCGGAACTGGAGCAGCGTTGGAACGCCGCGGACCGGGCCGAGGGACAGGCTCCCGGGGCTGAGTTGTCCAAAGAACTCAGCGATGTGTCGCGGCGTCTGGCGAAACTGGATTCCGTTCTGGCCGAACTGGAGCGTGCCCAAGCTGCGGCAGAAGCGGTCCCGAACCGCATTCCGGTGACCGATCCAGAATCACGCATCGCTCCCAACAAAGACGGAGGCTTTGCACCGAACTACACGCCTCTGGCCACGACGGATGCCCAGTCCGGGATGATCGTGGGGTGCGATGTGATTGCCCAGACGAACGAGGATCAGTTCCTGGTCTCTCAGCTGGAGCACGTGCAGCAGGACTTTGGTCTGCCAGGCCTCTCTCCCGAGGTGCTGGCGGATGGGATGATGTGCACGGGAGAGAATCTGCAGCAGTTGGCTGAGCGGAATGTGACGCTGTATTCCCCCAGCAAGTTGGCGGATCCGACCACGAATCCGGCCTGTCGCGCGGACCTGAGTGTTCCGGTTCCTCAGGCACAGTGGGAGCTTCTGCCGACTCAGGAACTCAAAAGTGCAGACGGCAAGCAGCAATTGCAGCTGACCAAAGATGCGTTTGTGTATGACGCGGACTCAGACTGTTACCGGTGTCCGTGGGGACAGCGGTTGGATCACGCCAGCACCTGTCAGGCGAAGTTGAAAACGGGCTCTCACGAGCGTCGGCGTTACAAGTCCGATCCGGTGCTCTGCGCCACGTGTCCGTTGCGTGCGCGTTGCCTGAAAGCCGGTGCGGATCCGTCGTGAAGTGAGCCGCTACGAGCATGACGCGTTGCAGGAAGAGCTGGCTCGCCGGATGTCGACGGCAGAGGCGAAAGCCACCTATGCCCGACGGCGGCATGTTGCCGAGCGGCCGTTCGCGATGATCAAACATCACTACGGAGCGCGTCGGTTCCTGATGCGCGGTCTGGGTCGCGTCCGTCAAGAATGGCAGTGGTTGGCCACGGCGTTCAACTTGGGAAGGTTGATGTCGCTGTTCAGCAGTCGGGCAGGACCGGTATCTCTCGGGAGAAGGACCTCCCTGTTGGACATGACCGTGGGAATAACTTGATTCAAACCCTCCCCCCTTGTGCACCGGCGCGCAAGGGGGAAGGGGAAAAAGTCTTCGGAAACGAAATTTCGTCACGTAAATCAACAGTCCGGTGAGGGCGGGGGTAGAGTAGCGAGTTCCGCTGCGCAACGGACATTGAGTGACGTCTATCGGCAATCAGAGTCGCAACTCTATCCCCGCCCTTACGGGACGGGGCTCACCTGATTTATCCATTGGTGAGGCTAATTAGCTCAACCCCTTCACTTCCCACCCCTTGCGATACTCACGGCGGATATGCTGAGCCGCTTCGGGTTTGTTCTTGAACTTCAACCCAGCGGCGTCCCATTCCAGCTTCTCGTTGGGGAAGTACGTCGCCACTCCACCCAGCAGCACGCTTTCCGTCAGCGGCCCCGAGTACCCGAAATGGGCCGAGGTCTGCCCTTCGCCGCGAACGGCATCGACGAACTGGTGCCAGTGATTGTTGTCGGTGACCTTCGGCCGTGCGTAGTCCTTGTATTGAGCCTCGGGCAAGAGCACGGGCATCGACACATGCGGTAGCAGCATGGCTCCCTTGGTGCCGATGAACAGCGAGCCCTGATCGGGCAGGGGGATGTTCCCCAGGATCGGATCGGTTACTTCTTTCGCCGGCCGCTTGTCTCCGTCGTACCACGTAATGGGGAACGTGGGGCCGACCGACTGCGGGGTTTCCGGGTAGGTGAATTCCACGACGGCATCATTGGCCCAGTTACTCGCGTTGGGCGCCGAGCCCAGCGACTTCACCGTCAGCGGAGCCGTCAGCTCGAGGGCCTTGAACACCGGATCGAAGATATGACAGCCCATGTCGCCAAACGTGCCAGTGCCAAAATCGAGCCGCTTACGCCAGTTGCCCGGATGATCGTAGCCGCTGATGAACGATGGCGGCTTAGCAATCCCCATCCACAGATCTCAGTTGAGTGACGCCGGGATTGCGTCCATCTTCTCCGGACGCGGCGCGGGATCGCCCCATTTCTTGCTGCTCCAGGTGTGGACTTCCTTCACCTTGCCGATCGCACCCGCGTGAATGGTCGCCACGGCGGCACGATAAGGAGCAGCCGAATGGACTTGAATCCCCATCTGTGTGATCAGCTTCTTCTCAGCCGCATACTCGGCCAGCTTACGCGACTCGTAAACATCATGCGTCAACGGTTTCTGTCCGTAAACATGGAGCCCCAACTGCATGGCCGACATGCCAATCGGAGCGTGCATATGGTCAGGAGTTGAGACATTCACCGAGTCGAGATTCTTATGTTCTTTGTCGAGCAACTCGCGCCAGTCCTGATAGATCCGGCAGTCGGGAAATCGCTTCTTGATATCGGCCGTCCGAGACAGATCAACATCGGCGACACACACCAGCTTCACCTTGGGATGGCTGGCAATCGCACTGAGGTCGGCGCCGGCCATGCCGGAGGCTCCGAAGCTGGCGTGACGCACGACTTCAGTCGGCGCAGCCGAACACAGGTGAGGAATAAACGCCGGGAGGGCAAGAGTCGCCGCAGCCTGTTTGAGAAACAGACGACGACTGATCTGATTCGAGCGCGACATCGAGGGACTCCTGACAAATGGTGAGGGCAACAAAGATGAGATCCGCTGGACCGTGATCGTACCGAGTCTCAACTGCGATGTCAGCCGATCGCAGTGTAATGAAAGTCGTTGATCGCTCCGCGATCGAAACGCGTTTGCAGTTCGAGGTTCGAAAAAGAGTGAGCGTATTTGCAAATTCAGAGTCGCCCCCACGCTCGCGCTTCGATCGCGGAGCGATCAACGACTTTCATTGCCTACGGAGACGATTCAACGTCAATCGACCAACACCCGGGAATTGAGTTGCCGCCGAAAGCCTTGCCAATCGCCCTGAATTTTCGCCGAAGAGAGGGTGAGCCGTTTAAGACGCTGGAGCTCAAGGAACGGATTAAGGTCACCGGCCTGCAGGTCTCCGCTGATCGTAACATGTTGGATGCCCCCATACTGATCAAGCTCATCCAATCGATATTTGCTTGCATTGAGTTCAATGTCTCGTGACGAACGGTCAATCCAATCTTTGTTAAAACTGACATTCAGGGCTGTGCCCGTGGGATCGAGGCGAAACTCAATCCCCATCATTTTATGACCCGTGATAACGGTCCGATTGCGCCAGAACGGAACGTTCGGCAACTGATAGGGGTATTGCGGACGCTGTACCCTATCAGCCTGGGGACGCAGTCCTGGAGGTCCGGCAAGTGAAGCCCAGACCGCGGAATCCGTTTCGGGTTGAACTGCCTGGACATGCCCATCGACATACAAGACTTGGGTTATCACGCCATCGCGTAGTCCAAAAGAATCTGGCGAGCGATTCAATCCCTCTTGCACGTCGCGCCAATTACCCGGGCAGCCTAGCGGCAGGTAGTGACCACGGGCCTCCGCGACTAACAATGTATCTTGTGGATTCTCAATCTCTTTCAGGGATACAGTGCTGTTGCGATGCAAAATCCAGGAATTCCCCGCGTAGGTCGTTTCAGCGAGACCATCCTGCCTCGGGATGAGTTCCGCACGAGGGTTCTCCCAAACCGGCTCGCGCCACCGATTCATAAAGTGTTCGACCTGAGTCGGATCATCCCAGGGAACCGAGAAATTTACCTGGTTGTACCACGGAGAGGCGGACAGGTAGGGAGCGATTGAAGTCGTCCAAGAATGATAAGGGACGCCACTCGAGTTGAACACACCGCCGGGCGGCAGCACATTCGTTGTAGATTCATAATTGTGCAGCGCCAGTCCCACCTGCTTCAGATTGTTCTTGGACTGCGAGATCCGTGCCGCATCGCGAGCCTGCAGAATCGCGACGTTGAGGATGCAGGCCATCAACAACAATGCCGCTACAATCAACACCCACTCGATGAGCGTCGGCTTCCACAAACGGGGTTGATGAGTTTCAGGCGTGTCGGTCATGGTGCTTTCTCACGGACTGACTTCGATTGAGATTATCGCGAGTGCGCAACCCTGTTGCCAATTGCTAATGATTCAATTCGCGCTTGTAGCACCCTCCAATCCGCGGTACGATTTCTCGCATAAGCAAACCGTTATTAGTTCCTACCTCATGGCGAGAATTCCATGCTGAGTCGTAACGACGTCGCCGCCCGATTGGTGATCTGGATGCTGGCCAGTTGGGCCTTGGCGTGTGGTGATGGGCGTTGCTTACAGGCTCAAGTCCCTCTGCGTCAGACGGTTGATGAGCTCATTAGCGCCGGTTGGAAATCGAGGAGCGTGACTCCTGCGGAACTCTCGTCGGACGCAGAATTCTTGCGGCGCGTCACACTCGATCTCTCGGGAACAGTCCCAACGACTGCGGCAACGCGCGCGTTTTTGAATGATCCCGCCAGTGACAAACGGGAAAAGCTGGTTGATCAACTGCTGGCCAGTCCCGAGTATGCCCGGCACATGCAGCTCATCTTCGACGCGATGTTGCTGGAGCGGCAGCATGCGAACTATGTGACCGAGGCGGAATGGGCTGAGTATCTCCGCGAGTCGTTCGCGGCGAACAAGCCGTGGGATCAACTGGTGCGTGAGCTGATTGGAGTCGACGGCACTGATCCGAAGGTCCGGCCGGCGATGCGTTTTCAGCTTGTGAGGACGCTTGATTCGTATCGCGTCCTGAATCCCAATGCCATCACCCGCGATGTCGGGCGATTGTTCCTGGGGATCAATCTGCAGTGTGCTCAATGCCACGATCATCCCACGATCAAGGACTATCACCAGGCCGATTACTTCGGCATTTACGCGTTCTTCAACCGCAGTTCGATCTTCATGGCGACGATCGATAGCAAGAGTGTGGCCCAGTTTGCCGAATCTGCGGAAGGTGGTGTGACCTTCACGTCGGTGTTCGATAAAGAGAAGAAGTCGCACACCACAAATCCGCATCTCCCGGGTCGCCCTGAAATCACCGAGCCCACGTTCGAGAAGGGCAAGGAATACACAGTGGCCCCGGCGACGGGCGTGCGTACCGTTCCGATCCATAGCCGACGGACCGAACTGGCGCGCACGTTGCCGGCTGTTGATCATGCGGCCTTCAATCGCAATATCGCCAATCGACTATGGTGCCTGATGCTGGGGCGCGGGCTGGTGCATCCTGTCGACCTGCAGCATGCCGCGAATCCCGCTTCGCATCCCGAGCTACTCGATGTTCTGGGAAAGCGGTTTGCAGAGATGCGTTATGACATCAAGGCCTTTCTGCGCGAGCTGGCACTCAGTCGGACCTATCAATTGTCGAGCATTCCCGCGGCGGGGACCACAGTGGCTCCCCCTGAAAGCTTCGCCACGGCGCGCCTGAAGCCGATCGGCCCCGAGCAGTTCGCCATGACCATGCTGCAAGCCACGGGCATGACCGACATCCAGCGAACGGCACTCGGCGATAAGCTCACGGCAGAGACCTTGTATGCCACACAGAAAGGTCATTTCACGCCATTCGTCACGTTCTTCGCCAGCCCTCCAGGACAGGCTGAAGGCGCGTTTCAATCGTCGCTCGAGCAAGGACTGTTTCTGGGCAATGGAGATTCGGTACGCTCCTGGCTGGGCCGTCAACCGGGGAATCTGGTGGACCGCCTGGCAAACCTGCCGGAGCCATTACCGGTCGCCGAAGAATTGTATTTGAGCGTCTACAGTCGACGGCCCAGCTCCGAAGAGAATGCAGAGGTTACCGAGTATCTGAAGGACCGGACCGCTGATCGAGTAGATGCCTTGCAAGAGTTGGTGTGGTCGCTGCTCACATCGGTCGAGTTTCGGTTCAATCATTAAGGACAACCACGATGTCACGCGGCAAGCTAATTCGTGAAAGCCAAAGCGGGGTCTCGCGGCGGACTGCTTTGGGCGGCATGCTCGGCGCGGCGGCCGGCGGGATCTGTCTGAATGGCTTTGCCCCTTATGGTTGGACCAGTCCGGTCACTCCGCCCAAGAAGCGGCTGTTAGTGATTGTGAATTCCGGCGGCCTGAGTCAACTCGAGAGTTGGGATCCGAAACCTGGCACGGCCACGGGTGGTCCCTGCCAGGCCATTTCGACGTCGGTACCGGGAACACAGGTGTCAGACCTGTTGCCGCATACTTCGCAGCAGATTCATCATCTGACCTTGTTGCGCAGTCTGGATACCAAAGAGGACAATCACGGCCCTGGGCGTTATTTGATGCTCTCCGGCCGGCGCGAAGGGAGCGGACTGGTCTATCCCACCCTGCCTTGCGTGGCGAGCAGTTTCCTGACACCGGCCAATCATCCGCTCCCTGGATATTTCTCCATCGGAGGGGCAGGGCGCGAAGCCGCGTTCCTGGGGACGCGCTATGATCCGGTGAATATTCCCGGCGACAAACCGCTCGCCAATCTGGCCCGAGCGGCAAATCTGAGCGAAGTGGCCGAGGCTCGCCGCCAGGCCTTGCGGCAACGGTTGAATGACCGATTCACTGCCAGTCAGCGGGGCTTCACGGATACGTCAGCCTATTCGCAATCGTTCGTGCAAGCCCAGCAATTGATGCAGCACAAGACGCTGTTCGACCTGAGTCTGGAGCCGCCCCAGGACGTGGAACGTTATGGCAAGCACCGGATGGGGCAACGGTGTCTGCTGGCGCGACGCTTGTTGGAACAGGGGGCGACTTGCGTGCAAGTGGCCCATGACGGCTATGATTCGCACGCCGAGAATTTCAATTTTCATCTCGATTTGCTCGAACAGTTTGACCGCCCTTTTGCGTGTCTGATCTCAGATCTGGCCCAGCGTGGCATCCTGCAGAACACCATTGTCCTGGCCTTGGGAGAATTCGGACGCACGCCGAACATCAATCATCGGTTTGGCCGGGATCACTGGAGTCGAGCCTGGTCAATCGCCATGGCGGGACCAGGGATTGGCGCGGGCCGTGTCTTCGGTAAGACCAATGACCAGGGGACCGAAGTCACCGAGGATCCCGTGAATGCTGCCGACCTGTATCACACCTTCCTGGACTTGCTCGATATCGATTCGACCCAGAAGTACGGCATCGATGGGCATGAGGATATTCCGATTGCTGATCCCGCCGGGAAGGTTGTTGAAAAGCTGTTGGTTTGACTTTGTAGCCTGACTCTCCAGAGTCGGGCGAACTGGGGCGCCCCAAAATTCTCAGTTTCATGGGAGGGCGAGGCTCCTGCCGAGCCTAAGACGAGCTCTAGCTCGGCGACCGCCGGAGGCATCGTATCGGGCCTCC
>JAQGHS010000311.1 GCA_028291605.1 Planctomycetaceae bacterium
TTTGTCGCTTCGCGATTGACAGGCAGGATGCCTATCCTACGGTCTAATTCCGCATCACAAATTCATTCAAATTAAAAATGGCCCGAGCCGCCGAAGTCCAAGCCGCCAGATCAACTCGGTCGATTCCCTCAGGGACCGGCGATTGCCCCGTCTTAAACAACGCATCAACGCTGCCCGGATCTTTCCCAAACTCCGCTTGATCCGCCGCGATGAGACGTCCCATGACGACGAGCTCGCGATCCGTGGGAGCCCGTGACAAAGCGACATTCCAGGCCCAGCGCAGGCGTTCCTCGGTCGTTGCCCCACCTTCTCGCAGAATTCGCGCAGCGAAGACTCGCGCCGCTTCGATGAACGTCGGATCGTTCAACAAGACTAGCGCTGCCTGCGGAACAATGGACTGCGGCCTCTCGCAAGTACACTCTTCGCGACTGGGAGCGTCAAACGCCTTCAGCATCGGATGCAGGTACGCCCGCTGCCAATGGGTATAGACTCCGCGACGATACTGCTCGGCTCCCGTGTCTGCAACATAAACGCGCTTCGGAAAATTAAGGAACTCGAAATAGCCATCTGGCTGATAAGGACGCGAACTGCGGCCTCCCATCCGTGAATTCAGTAACCCGCTGACTGCCAGGGCGTTGTCGCGAATCATTTCGGCCTCCAGCCGCCAGCGCGATTGCCGGGCCAGTAAACGGTTATCGGAATCGGAGCCGGCCCCGACGGACGTTTGGCGATACGTGCGTGAGAGAACCATCAGCCGCACCATGTGCTTGATATTCCAGCCACTCTCTATGAATTCGATCGCCAGCCAGTCGAGAAGTTCTGGATTGATTGGTGCCTCCCCCTGAGCCCCGAAATCATCCAGCCGCCCCGCCAGCCCCTTGCCGAAGAACTGTTTCCAGAGCCGATTGACGAAGACTCGCGCCGTGACCGGATTGTCGCGTGAGGTCAGCCAGTTAGCCAAATCCAGCCGAGTCGCCCGACGTTCCAGAGCAAGCTGTTTGAAGATCGTGGGGACTCCGGGGACGACGACTTCTCCACTTTCGTCGATCCAGTCACCGCGTCCCAGTACGCGAACCGGGCGCGGTTCGATTGCCACCGTGATCAATGTACGACGCTTCTCGCCGGGAGCCAGCGTCGTGGTGACTTCCAACTCAGGCTCGCGTTTGGCCGGATTGCTGTCCCCCGACTTGAACGACCGCAAATCGTCGATGTCGCTGAAGAAAGCCGCCATCCGATAAAAGTCGCGCTGCGGAAGAGGATCGAACTTGTGATCGTGACACTCGCAACATTGCAGCGTCGCCCCCAGCCACACCGATCCCAGATTTCGCACGCGGTCCGAGGCATATTTTAAAAGATACTCCTTCTGCTGCACGCCTCCTTCATGAGACGTTTGCAGCAAACGGTTGTACCCCGTGGCAATCTTTTGTTCGACAGTTGGGTCAGGGAGCAAATCACCTGCCAGTTGTTCGCGTGTGAATTGATCGAACCGCATGTTGTCGTTGAAAGCCTGAATGATATAGTCGCGATAGGGTGAGATGTGGTGTTCCTGATCACCGTGATAGCCCACGGTATCGGCATAGCGCACGGCATCCAGCCATGAGACGGCCATCCGCTCGCCGTAATGCGGCGAAGCCAGCAGGCGCTCAACGAGCCCGGAATACGCGGCGTCCGCGTTCTCGGCAAAGGCCTTGACGAAGACATCAACTTCAGCGGGACTCGGCGGCAACCCGGTCAGATCGAACGAGACTCGCCGCACCAGTGTGCGAGCATCGGCGGGCTGGGCCGGCGTCAGTCCTTGCGACCGCAATCGGGCCTGAATCAACCGATCAATATCTGAATTGGCCACTGCCTTATCTGATTGCACGGGCACGTCGGGCCGGACTGGAGCGGCATACGCCCAATGATCTTTCCAGGTAGCACCCTGTTCGATCCAGCGTCGAATCAAGTCTCGTTCGCGCGCATTGAGCGTCTTACCCGAATCGGCTGGCGGCATCACCTCGTCAGGGTCGGAATGCGAGATCCGCAGCCAGAGCTTGCTGTCGTCCGGTTTGCCGACGGTGACGATCTGCTGCTTGCCCTTGCGCTGAAAGATCCCCTCGCGAGAGTCTATGCGCAAGTCAGCTTCACGATGCTTTTCGTCAGGCCCGTGACAGAAGAAGCACTTATCCGACAGAATCGGCCGGATGTCTCGCTGAAAATCCACAGGAGTCGCGGGGGTATCGGCAGCCATTCCGTGATGGGCTGCCAGCCACACGCAAACCCCAACGACAAAAAAGCGAACAGGACTGACCCTAACCAAACGACAGACCTCAAACATCATGGTGCGCGCTCACTATTGATTTCATCCAATCCCTCCACCACGCGCCATGCCCCTGATGGAATCACAGGCGTCGGTCGGACCTTCATCTTCGATAACGCAATTCTTCGTGCCCTTTGTGACCTTCTGTTCCAATTCATATTTTTGAACAGAAGGTCACAAAGGGCACGAAGAAATACAAACCTTCCTTGTGTGTCTTATCTGGTTTATCAGGCGTTCGTAATTCTATCCGCACCGAGTTGACCTGTCACCGAAACTTCCTCTTGTGGAGCTCACAGCGTTCAGGCGATCCGTAATGGAACGAACCGGAGAACCCAGCCCACGACAGACACCATCAAAATACCGTGAACAACAAGGCCTGAGCCGAGCGGATCAACCACAGCCGTTCGTCCTTCGTCAATTCACCCTTGCGCAAGATTTGACCCGTCTTATTATGAGTCTGAGTCACCAGGAACCGCTGCAATTGCGTGAGCGGCTTTTTGCCTGACTGATCAGCGGTCTGCAGCAAGTCGGTGATGCGATGAATCGTGCGCGCTTCTTCCAGATCCGGGGCCGGGTGTTTGATCCATTCCGGCGGGTTGGTGGAATCCGCCGACTGTCGAACGACCTGCAGAATCACATTCGAAATGGAAGCGATTTGTTCATAGTTCAACCGGTCCGGAGTGTCTTTGGGTGTGTGATAGTCGGGGTGCTCGCCCGTGGAAAAGAAGAGAAACGGAACTTTCTCATCGCGAAACGGGCCGTAGTCGCTACGCGTTCCGACGAGATCGGCCCCGAGCCGAGCCAGTTCCAGCCCCTTCGGCGGTACCAGTTCTTGTAACAAGGGTGTCAGGCCCGTTCCGTATTCGCTGCCCATGACGAAAACGACCGGCAGAGGTAAATCCCCCAGCGAGCGGCCCAGCATGTCAGACGTAATAAACAACTTGACCTGCGACAGCTTCCACGGGGGATGAGCCGCAAACCAGCGCGATCCCCAAAGCAATTGCTCTTCCAGATCAAAGCCCACAAATGCGATGCTGCGCTTTGGACGCTCCGCACCCGTCGCCAGTTGGCGAGCCACTTCCAGCATCATCGCCACGCTGCTGGCGTTGTCGTCGGCACCCGGATAGATCTTCCCGTTCCGCATGCCGAGGTGATCGTAATGGACCCCCAGCACGATGATTTCGTCCTTCAGCTGAGGATCCGCCCCCGGCAACAGCGCCCCGACATTCAAACCCCAGATGGGTAACGTGCCATCCTCTTCCTTGATCCCTGGGACCTCTTGCGCATAGCTTCTACCGAACAAAGGCTCCAGTGCCAGTCGTTTGAACTCAGTCACCAGGTACTTCGCAGCCAGCTGGCGACTCTCGGGCGAACCGCGTCCCTGGAGATCTTCGCTGGCGAGATAGCCAACATGCTTCTGCAGCGGCTCCGCCAAAATGACCGAGGGGACTGGAATCGTCTTAGCAAGGGGAGCAACAGGTTCTTCGGCGCGGAGACAGATCACCGTCAAACAGCAGAAACCGCTCAGAAACCACATCCGTGCCATGCGTTCTTCCTTTGTAGCCTGACTCTCCAGAGTCGGGTGTATTTCCGACTTGTCAGGCCGTCATTCTATCAAAAAGAGCCGACTCGGAGAGTCAGGCTACAGCAAACCCCAATTTACCTATTTTCACCAACAGGATCTCGATGTCAAACTGTAACGATGCTGCTGGATATTCTTGTGGTATCACGTGCAACTTAGCCGATGATTAGGTTGACCCTAACTGCCCAGCACCGTCACTGTCGGTGTGGCAGGCAGGCCAATTTCCGAGATCTATGAACCGTGACGATCCCTTCGCGAGGTCGGGCGGTGTTGGAATATTTGGTACCTGGCATGCCACGGAAGCGACGTGCCGCCTCATCGAAGGAGCGAACTCATGCGTAAATATCTGCTGGCCGGCCTGGTTGCCTGCGTGGCGTGGGCAGCGTGCGGACTGGCTTCGCCCACTGCGGCACAAGCTCAGTACGGCATGGGCCAGCCCACCGACTGGGGCCGTTTCTATCACTACCCCTACGTCTATTATCCGAGCAGCTTCGGCCGGCCTCAGCAGTACGACAGCTTGTACTATCGCTATCCGGTCGAACGTCGGATCCCGGTCTACAACAAGGCCTGGTACAACCCGTACATGGAACCAATGCCCTATTATAAGGGCAACCATTTCAAACTCGACGTGTTTTAACAAAAACGGGGGAACGTCGAGTTCGGTCGGCGGGGAGCGGGGGCTCCCCGCTGGCATTCTTTGAGGGTTGTTTTCATCAGCGATCAGATTCAAATCTGGTTTCTGGTCCCATAAGTCCCATCCGTCTCATAAGTCCCATGTGTCCCATCGCTTTTTATGGGACGGATGGGACACATGGGACTTATGACGATGGACTGAACTGCCCCCACTCCTCGCTGGTTGATGACATCTGACTCTGCAGACATTACGATTGTGGCGACCCTAATTCCCAGGAGCCCACGATGTCTTTGCATTCT
>JAQGHS010000329.1 GCA_028291605.1 Planctomycetaceae bacterium
CGAAGCGACACCGCGAGGGTTTGGCTTCGGTCATGGAATCCTCAATCGCAGTTCGAGCAAGTTGCTCCTTTCCATACAACCTGACGGACTTGCCCGCCGTCCCATCGACGGTGGGTCTGCTGCTTCAATACAGCTTCACCTGCTGCATCTGACGAATCGATTCCTCGTCGTGCAGGTGATAATAGCGGTGCACCATGCGACTGTTCCGGTGGCCGAGCCAATTCATGAGCACTCTTTCTTTAACTCCGCTATTGGCGCAGTTGGAACAGAAGTAGTGTCGAAAGCTGTGCAGACGACCGTCGAGGAAACCGGGTTCGCCTCCTTGTGGTGGAAACTGCGAAGCCAATGGTGCTAGCCCGTGACGGACTGCCATCGTGAGATCCAATTCTTCGATTTCACTCAGCGCTTCAGATTTGTCCCGTGTTCCTAGCGTTTGGCGACCCAGCGAGGGTTGATTTGATCGGCCGTCGGCAAAATAGACTCCATTTCGCTGGCCCAGCAGCCAGCGAAAATAACGGCCCTGGATTTCTTCTTTCTTGATCTGTTTGGGCATGTCGTAGGTATTTCCTTCATTAGGTGTGGCTATTTTTCATTTAGATCAGGACGAGCGCTTCCAACTGGGGCGCGGTCCCGGGAGGCGGCTGGGGCTGGATGTGCCCCGCGATCCATTCGGTTGACTCGATACAGGGGCTGATCGACTTGAGTCCGTTTGCTGTGATGGAAGACTGCTGGCGGGAAGGACTACTCGCGTGCCGGGTCCTCCTGGCTGAAAGGCAGCAAGTGACCCGCCTTTGATCAAGCGACGTACCGTACTGACAGAAAGAGATGCCAGGCGCGCGTATTCTTGGATTGTCAGACCGTCTCGGTCAGTTGAAGGCAGGGCCATGACTTCTCTCGCTATGTTGCATTGACACTCCGGGTCGAACACGGAGGCCCATCACAATGCATTCGCGAGGTCAAGAAGAGTGAGAGCACGCGCGCAAACTCTCACCACTTGGCGGCACTTAACTGGATTGTCACAGTTGGACGTAACGTTTTTCCCAACCGCTGTCCAGTTGCGACGAGATTCGGCGCAGGTCCGATTTGATCGTGTCGATACTGACGTGCAGAAAGCAGGCAAACGCCTGGATCAATGGTTCTTTCTTCCGGTGAATCGATTGAGGATATCTTCGATGAAGCAGTCGCCAGTAATGCTGCAATCGGAACCAACGATCATAAGCCGGAATGACATTTTTTGATGCGCTCGTTTTCGATACGAGTTGAAACCAGTCGCTTAAGTGATCCGGCCCAATTCTGCCGTGAAGTGCATCTTCGATCGTTTCGTCAAGTAGCCCCCGGCCGCGGGTTGGATAGATGTCTGGGATCGATGCAAAAACAATCCCTCCACTATCAACCGTTTCCTGTTGAGCGAAAAGGCTTGGAATCTCCAGTGCATGTGGCCGCGGCAAGTAGGGTAGAGCCATCGATTGCAAACGCCAGCGCCCGCAAAACTCGCGGCAAACCTGGACCCAATCCGCCTCTGATTGCAAGCCATTTTCAATTGTGCCCTGCCCGAGAATGGGTTGCGGGAACCCGTGCGCACGGATTTGAGTTCGATGCCGTACGACTAAATCGTCATGCTCATCGAGAAATGCGCGCTGGGTAAGCAGCCAACCGAGATAGCCACGGCGTACGCCGTCTATTGCCTCGAGTCTTTCTGTCATGAGGCGCGACAATTGGCGCGTTTGCTCGAAATTCTTTCCGAGAATTTCTGCGGCAGCGGTTGTGTCCAGTGAAACTGGCTTCCACACGCCAAGGTCAAGATACGTCACAAATCCGCCATTTCGAATCGCGACGTTGTCATAATCAGTACCGGCCGCTGCGGCGATCTCGTGTTCCCGTTTTAGGTCTTCCGGGGCAAAAAGGTCTCGACCGACTTCTCGGATTATGAGGTTCAAGAGCGGAGCCGGAATTATGAAGTAGGCGCCGCCCTCAAGAACGTCTTCATTTTGCCACGAATCCGGAATTCGGAATTGGCAGCACGTACTAGGCGGAAGAACGCCCGGTAAAGGGCGGCGAAAGTTCTCCATTTGACTGTGTTGTCCTCGCGAGGATTCGGTTCATTAGACGTCGACGATGTTACAACACCGGGTTTCAATAATTCATTTCTCCGGAGTATCAGTCAGAATTGTCGCTGACGAGTGATTCCAACACAACCAAATGTGCCAATCTCAGGAAGGCGGATTCAGTTCGACTTGATTGGATTGATCGCGGATTCCGGGGCTCCGTAGAAGTTCTGCTCATACAATTCGAGCGCCATCCGAATGAAATTCCTAGCGAGGGGCAGTGATCGCAGTGAAGGGGTCGAGATACTGTTAGTTTTCCCTACTGGCCATCGGAATTCGATCGAAGGATGAAACAAGTCGCGAGTGGCAGTTGATTGAATGAGACAAATCTGCTCGGCGATAAACATATCTTTTGCAATCAGCACATACTTCGCTTCGACGTGGCCAAGAATGTGACCCTGCGCTCAACAAAATGGCTGAACCGTATGGTTGTGCGGCGCCGACGTCGTTTTTGACGTGGGCGCCTCAGGTGTCGTCGGGTCAATAGACGGCATTTAGAATAGAACATCTTCTGTCTCCGATGATTCATAGCGTTCTGCAGGAAAGCGTTTGTTACGAAAAGCTCATCTCACAACGATTTTGTTGACTAAAGGCTGCTGTCGCGCGAGCAACAACAAAGCTCGGAGAGTCACACTAAACTCCTGTCGTTACTGGCAAGAGCGGTCCGGAAGCACGGTTTTCTCAGTCCACTGTGGTCCGATTGTTTCAAGTAGGTTATTCCGCAGTTTTAAAGCGGGATACGAGATACGCCCGCCGCTGCCAATGCGCAACGGCGGGCGTTATTTGATGGGCAAGGACTATGCTCGTCGGCTATGCCCCATTGGTTTGAAGTTCCTTCAGCGAACGAAGCGTCGAATCGACTAGTCGATTCTGCTTACGCCGTTGTTTGATTGCAGTAATCAACGCGCGTGTATTGCCGAGCACCTCACGAGGAGCGGATCGCAGTGCTTCGGCTGTGGTCAGAATGCTCTCGGAATCTACAGCACCGGAATTCATTTTCTTACTTTTAGGCGGTTCTAAGGGAGCCCGCGGTCTGATGAATGTTGTCGAAACGGATTGTCGGATCGGCGACTCGATTCGAATCGCGGTGGCATCTGCTGTCAGCACAGTATTCTTACCTAAGAGAGCCCAGATGTAGCTACGATTTTTGTCACGACAAAACGCCGGGGCTTCAACGTCGCGCAGGTAGATTTCACGAAAGCCCAATTGCATGGCCCGTTCAACGAATGACCGGTCGGTACTGACTTTCAATTCGTCCCCGATGCGCCGCGAATTGCTGAGCACGAGATCGGTTGGCGAGTGTTGGCCAGTCGCTTGAGCCCGGATGACTGCAGCACCGTTCAAATCGAGTGTAACTGGGGCATTAGCTTCTTCGGAACCCGGCAGCCGTTTTGCCGCACGCACCAGAAACTCAGCGTCTTCCTCGGCGAGAGACAATGTCGTCGTCGCAGTCCTGATTTCCGGAATCTGAGAGTCAACGGCCGGAAATCGCCGGTCTTTTTCAATCTTGAGTGCAATCGTCCAAGCGTCAGCTCGGACGAACATCCATTCGGGCGATCGGCCAATCGCCACATCCTGTGAGCGACAAATCGACTTCGCCGCGAATGCTGCTGACGCCGGTACTAAAACCTCGTTTTCCCATGGAAAACGAAATCCAGTTTGAATTAACGCTTGTTGCCCGTCGGTCGCCGCCATTTGACCGTCCGTACCTCGTAACCGGACGCAGTTGAGCGCGTAACGCGTGGAGTCGTACGCCACAGTGTTACAGGCATCTGCCATTGCTCTCAGGAAATGCGGATCAATTACAGCAAGCTCCCCCGGCGTCGCGGGCATAGAAACCGGTTCTGATGCCGCAAACGGAGCCGACTGCGGAACGCCAACATCTGACCAACGGAGAGTTACCAAGTCACCAGTTTTTTCGAACTGGACCGGTTCTTCTTGTCGGCCTTCGCAGACAGCCAGTGCTTCGTAGGGAACGGCAAAACACTCGGATTGATGATTCCCAGGCAGCCTGTATTCGATGGCAATCTCGTCATCCGCAGCTCGGATCGTCAGTGCGTCGGACGTTGTCTGAAATGTTACGGATGGCGCCCGCCGAATTGACGTGACTCCCAGAGACTGTCGAATCGTCGCGCGAATCATATGAATCTGTTTCCGCGAAAGGTTAATCACAGCACCTCCGATTGGATTTCTTGGGTTTCGTGTTCTTGTTTGAATGTTGGCCATTGGAGCCGTCCCGCATGGCATCGCGAAATTGCTGCATCCCCCAAGCCAGGCCGACCCACGCGACAAGCGCGGGCCAGCCCAGCAAGAAGGATGCGAAGAAACAGATGACGCCGCAAAACGAAACATAACGCTCGCAGGATTCGTCCAACTGACCGAGTCTTCGTTTCCGCTCTTGATCGTCGCCCATTTCAGGCAACCCTTCGAGTTAGAACTACTGGCTGATAAACGACGGGGGTGTTGCGTGATAACTCCAACTCATCCCAGTCCACTGTTTGCGGAGGAAGCCAGTCTGGCTCCGGGTCGAAATCGTCGAATTCCAAATCGATCAGCGAGAAGCCCCGACTGCGGATCACCCGCACGTCATCACCAGTCACTGCGGCGACGGCGCAATCGATTTCAAGTTGAGAACGGTTATTGGATCGCATCGTTATCCTCAAAAAGCAAAGGAAACGACCGTCCACGCGGGACGGTCGTGAGAAACACAACCGCCCCGCGCACGCGAGGCGAAACTCATCTACCGCTGTATTCCGCAGGTCACAACCAGTATTGCTGCAACCAATCGACTTCCGCCGCAAGTGCTTCGGTCCGAGTCGAAAAGGGGCCGAGAAGCGGGCCGTTCACAGGAGCGAGGTCGGCAGTCCAATTGCCGCCAGGGGTAGGTTCGACATGTGATCCTCGCTGAATTGACAATCTGCCCAATTGATTGAGGTCAATATCTTCACCATAAACACACCGGACAGTGCCGCAGGATTCGACTATAAGTTCCACAATGAACTCCTATTGCGGTCGGCGCAGAATGTTTCGTCGAGGCCGATCAATCATTAAGCCGTCCAGCGACGACTGCACCCCCGCCAGCTGCGTTACGAGGCGTTGCCGGAGCGAGGTGCTGTCACGCAGCTGCTGCGGCTCAACACCACCGAGAACGTGCTGCGCCCGATTGACAAGGTCATCCAATTGCTCATTCGATCGGACATTGAGCGTGCGGAATCGCTCGAAGAACTCGGTCAGATTCGTGACCGCAGTGTCTCGGAAGACCTTCGCTCTCCCGTCGCCGTCGCCACTGAGTCGTTCGCCTAGATGTTCGACGAGCTTGGACATTTCCTCGGTGAAGGCGTGTTCGGCCAACTGCACGGCCTCGTCGAATCGGGCCTGCATCCGCTGGCATTCCTGTTCGTACAGCTCGGGATTGAGCTGTCGCAAATAGCTCGGTGGCTCAATGGAAGGATAATCGTGTTCGATCGCGAACAGCCCGATCAGCGACGCAGGATAGTCGCTGGGGTTAAACAGATCTCCGAGACGATTGCGGGCGGCAGATCGCAGTTCGGCGTAGCGAAGATCGAGTTGTTCCACCGCCTCAGTGAGCTCAATCCGGAAGCTCGCAATCTGGTTATCGAACTCGTTGATACTCTGCTGGCGGATCAGCCGAATTCCGGGCTCTGGGTACGGCAGCGACACCGCCCGCCAATAACACTGGCAGCGTCCCTTAATTGCGGTCACCGCCTTGAACGCCGGATGTGACGTGTCGAGCAACTTTTTGCCGGCTGACAGGAACTTACCTTCCGCCCCAAACGAATCAGCGGCCTGGTTTTTCTGTTCTGCCGTTAGCGATTTACGTACGCCGAGCCAAGTAAAAGCAAGTCGCGCGGCGGCCATTGTGCCACGCAGCCGCTCCGAAGCAGCCGAGCGTTGTGACGAACCAGTCGTCGGTGCGTCGAGCAAAGAATTAGTCATCGCGGTCCTTTCTGTTGAGTGCTATTCTTGAGTCTGTGTTATCGCGGAAATTGACGCATTCGCATCCCAATTGCATCTAGACGCAAGTATCTGGTCAGGCGATTCGCAACTGAGGAGTCTTGAAAAAAGAAGCAACGCCGTCTGATCGACTGTGCGATCAGACGGCGTTCTTGAAAACGAAGAGCAGGCTTTTTGCACTTCAAGTACGATTCACTTTCGCAAGTTATCGCTTTCTACGCGTGGCGAGTCCTTCCGCCGTTCCGAGCCACGCATATCCGCGGTCTAATGGTACGCTGAGATTCTCAGCTGCTCGAAGTGCGTGTTCCTCATCAATGAAAGAACTGCGGGTCCGATAAATTCGTC
>JAQGHS010000338.1 GCA_028291605.1 Planctomycetaceae bacterium
AAGCAGCCCGATGGAACCCAAAAACATCTCACCGATATCGAAGGCGAGCGTGCGATCGAGTTTGTGAATTCCTGCACCGACAAGCAACCGTTCTGTCTCTCGCTGAGCTTCAACGCTCCCCATGCAACTGATGGTGCACCCCAACAATATTTCTGGACACCAGCCAGCGACGAACTCTACAAGGAGGCGATTTTTCCGATTCCGAAAACGATGACGGACGAGTTCTTCCAACAACTGCCGAAGTTCTTAAAAGAATCCGAAAGCCGGATCCGATTTCACTGGCGATTCGATGAGCCGCAAAAATATCAGACGATGGTGCGCGGCTACTACCGCATGATCACAGACATCGACCGCGTCATCGGCCGGCTCCGGGAGGCCCTGCAACAACGCGGCCTGGACCAGAAAACCGTCATCCTCTTCACCGCAGACAATGGGTATTTCCTGGGCGAACGCGGCATGGCCGATAAGTGGTATCTCTATGAGCCCTCGGTTCGCGTGCCACTCATCGTCTATGACCCACGAGCTACAGCAGAACGGCGCGGTCAAACGGTCGATCAGACGTGCCTCAACGTCGATTTGGCTCCCACACTGGTTGATCTGGCCGGACTTGCAATTCCCACCAGCTACCAGGGTCGCAGCCTGCGCCCAGTGCTAGACGGTTCGTCCCCTGCCGATTGGCGAACCGACTTTTTCTACGAACACCTCTTCGAACGTGCCAATATCCCCAAGAGCGAAGGCGTCCGCACGCAACGATTCGCCTATATCCGCTGGTTCGAACAGAAACCGCTGGTCGAAGAACTCTATGACCATCTCGCGGATCCAGACGAAGTCCACAATCTGGTCGATGATCCCCGGTATTCCGCGACACTCGACCAACTGCGAAAGCGGACAACCGCACTCCGCGATCAATATGGCGGGCCGTTTGTTTCGAATCTGAAGCCGGTGAAACCAGCCAAATGATCCATCAAAGCCCGTTGATTTTCCGCAGATGGCAGATGACAATTCAGTCCTTGGCAGATGCAACATACGGCTGCAAAACATGTGGCTATCTAACCAGTCGGGAGTAACCGGCGTTGTCTTCGGAACTGATATCTCATTTCGATGCCCTGATACGCCGCGACCCGGCGCGCCGCGGGCTCATCAGTTCCGAGGAACAGTTTGGGCCATTGTGTGCGGGCCATTTGCACGCGGCAGCCACCCACCTGGCAGGACACGCCAAGTGCGTCGGCATCGTGACCGGCTTTTATATCCCACGTGGCGATCCCCCGTCGGCCGAGACGGACGGACCACTGGGCTCGCTCTTTCTGGCGTCGGCATTTGCGCAGTCCGGAATCCGCGTCGTCGTTATTACCGACACGCTGTGCGGCCCCGCTATTCGAGCCGCGGCGGCCATGCTGGACTTTCCGCAGACCGACGTCCTCGAATGCCCGCTGGGATCAGAAGAGTGGCCTACAGAATTCTGGAAGACGTCCGTCGGGCGCGAGCTGACTCATCTGATCGCTCTGGAACGAGTCGGCCCCAGTCACACGCTGGAAACTCTCACCGCTCAATCGCGTGCGGGTGAGGTCCCGGTATCCGCATTTCTGCAATCTGTACCCAGCTCGACCTGGGACCATTGTCATAACATGCGGGGCGAGATCATTGACGCGCACACCGCTCCCTTGCATCGCCTGTTCGAAACCCACCATGTGCCGCGGCCCGATATCAAGCGGATCGGCATCGGCGACGGTGGCAACGAAATCGGGATGGGTTGTATTCCCTGGGAGGAACTGACGCGCCGCCTGCAAGGTGACCACTCGGCGCGGATCCCGTGCCGAATCGAAACCGAGTGGAACATCGTCGCCGGAACCAGCAATTGGGGCGGCTATGCCCTGGCCGCAGCGACTCTGCTACTGCGAGGCCAGATCGATATTCTGCAGCCATTCACGTTAGATCACCAGGAGAATCTGCTGAAACACATCGTTCAACACGGCCCCGCTGTCGATGGAGTGACGCGACTGCGGGAACCCACGGTCGATGGTCTGCCATTCTTGACATACATTCAACCGTGGTTGGGCATGCGACACTTGCTCGGGTGGGACGCGTAGCACGGCGAACGTGAAGGCGACTTTAGAAGCAGCTCCTCGGAAACCGTCGGCCCGCAATCAATCACTACATCGATGGCGCGGCTGGTTCGGAAGGACTGCCAAATGCCCCGCGTTGTTCCATGTATCGTCGTTCGTGATGATACATGAGTCCCAGGAACGCAATGCCGATGCCGGTTACCAGACCGACAACCAACACCACGAGAATCAGGATCAGCGATGGCGCGCCGTACAGCTGATTGCTCGTTGGGTTCAATTGATTGCCAAGTGATTGAAAACGAATTCCATACGCCAGCGCCGTCAGCCCCAGGCCGATTAGCGCGCCTGCCGTGATGATTGCTCCACAGAGTGCTCGCATTGCATGATCTCTTTCAAATATGTGATTCGCGCCTCGTGTCGCCTGACTCGCCAGAGTCGGGTGGGCAGCGGACCATCGGAGTGCGCCCGACTCTGGAGAGTCAGGCGACAGTGGAAGATGTTTCCAGACAGGTCTTGCGGGCCTCGCGCTTACTGGCCCAACATCCGCAGACAGCCGCTCATGACGAGCATCATCCCGGCCATGATCATCAGAATGCTGCTGCAACCGCAGCCCAGCCAGGGGCCACGCGGTCCTTGAGGTTGATAATAGCCACCACCGCCCAATAGGGGTCCAAAACTCATCGCTAAATCTCCGTCGCTCGTTAAAAAGGAGGAATCGGTCTTACTGATGACGATGACTAACGCCGGCTGATCGGCAGAACTCGCCCCTCGTCAAGGGCCTGCTTGGCGGCCTTGGCCGGTCCCACCCAAGCCTGTAATTGCTGCATCCGGCGGTTGTCGCTCGGATGGTCAGAAATAATCTCCGGCAGATGCAAATGACCGCCTTGTGCATTCTGCATCTCTTTCCAAAACTCGACCGCTTCGTCGGGGTCATAACCCGCGAAGGTCATCAAAAAGAGACCGATGTGATCGGCTTCCGTTTCCTGCTGACGGTTATAGGACAAGCTGAGCAGCCCATGTCCAACAGTTCGTTCCCGAGCAATCCTCTCACTGGCGTGATGGGCCAAAGCATGAGCCACCTCGTGGGCAATCACGGCGGCCAGTTGGTCGTCGCTCTTCACAAGTTGCAGCAATCCAGTCAGGACGACAATCTTGCCACCGGGCAGGCAAAAGGCATTCGCCTGATCGTCTTGCACGACGTTGTATTCCCATTCGAATTCATAGCCATCGAGCTGCAGGTTGATCTCACGTTGCAGGGGCTCGATCTGCACGGCCTTGGCGATCCGCTCGCTGACCCGGCGGACTCGATCGACTTCTGGCCCCGACTCGACGACAGGAGCCTTCTCCAAGATTTGCTGGTAAGCCTCACGCCCGACCTGCAGTTCTTGTGAAGGAGTCAATGCTAACCGCTGTTCACGATGACCGGGGCCTGTTCCCTGGGGGCCCTCGGAACATCCGGAAATGACGAACAGACAAATCAGCGTAAGGCCTGCGAACGCACCGATACTTGGTGTGAATGTTTGATGACGACATCTCTGGGTTCGCGGCATGTCCATTCGCAAGCTGGCGTCTGGAATGAGCCGCATGGATGTTATCCGTTCAACTACTGATCGCCGGGCGACCATTATTTCGGTGATGACTGGGGATTTTTCCGCAACTGCGGAAAATACGAACCATTCAGAGATTCGACCCAACCTGATAAGGCAAAAATGGTGCCGTGACTTTTTGATCAATTCGTCGCGCACCTGTAGCCTGACCCTCCGAGTCGGGTACTTCGCCTTCCAGAACACCCGGCTGGGAGAGTCAGGCTATGGTAATAATCGTCCCGCGCTGCAAACAATCACCGAGTGCGTTGGACGATCAGGGAGGCTTCGCAACATGGCGACGAATGTCGTTCCAAGTTCGCCGAACTCTCCATTGTGAGCTGAAAATAGCGAGGTTCTCGCACCTTAGAAGAGAGCGCACCGCTGTCGGGTAAACGACTCGACAAATGCGGTATAGCGTTTGCAATACTGCGATTTTAGCCGCCTGCTTAATGATTGGTCGTTTACCAATGGCCGCGGCGGCACCTGTTCGAAGAACTTGGGACTACCCAGTCAGATGGCTGAGGTCTCACTTTTTCATGGAGAGTCGATAATGTTGAAACGCACTATTGGGGCATTCGTCGTGGTTGCTATGGGACTGGCCGGATTGTCTGGTTGCGCCGAAAAGGCCTCAGTGACGACGGAAACAAAGAGCACCGGCCCCGGCGGAACGACCACCACAACGCAGAGTACCGAAATCAAGAAAACCGGCGAGAACCCGCCGCCCGCCGCCCCGTAAAGTGCTCGCGGCTTGGCAGTCTATCAATCGTCACATTGGTGTTGATTGTTCCGAGGCTGCAGTATTCAGAGTCGCAGTTGAGACGCGCGGCGACACGAACGATTGATGTAACGGACAATTCGTGCCGCGCGTTATTTTCTTTTCATTCCGCGGTTGTGCCGCCGATAGAATGGCCGCCTCGGCGGCCGCCTCGTGATATTCTTCCGCTCACCGAGGCCTTGATTTAAAACAGGCTTGCAACATCGCCGCGAGCGATTCCAGATCAGCCAGTCGATGGTCTGAGCCAACTTCAATCAAAGCCTCCGCCGGCAGCCTGCTGTTGTTTATCAGTTCCATGCTTTCCGCAAACAGGATCACTTCGTCCAATTGCGAATGCAGGATCACCGTCCCCGCTTTGATCATCTTCGCGGTTCCCCACCGTTTCCAGGCTGGGCACAAGAGAACCAGGGGTACATCTCCGCAATCAATATTCATCGCAACTGCCCCGCCCCTCGATGATCCGACCACCACATCCGGTCGATGTCGATCGAGCTCCACCTGTGCGA
>JAQGHS010000401.1 GCA_028291605.1 Planctomycetaceae bacterium
CCGTGCCTGGTCAATCAGCGGTTCTCGACCACCGTGCCGAACCAGCAACGGGTCCACGTGAAGCTGTTGCAGGGCGAAACCCACGACGTCGACGGTTGCACGCTGATTGGCGATTTCCGGATCCTCAATCTGCCCCCCAACCTGCCGGCCGGCTCGCCCGTGGAGTTGACCTACAAGTACGATGCGAACGGCCGTATCAACGCCACCGCACGCGATTTGATCGGCAACAACGAAGCCGCCACCCAGATCGTCCGTGACAGTGGTCTGACCGAAGGCAACGTCGAAGACGCCTTCGAGTCACTGACCAAGTCGTACACGGTGGAATAAGGCGAATCGCAAATCCAGATTGACCTGGTGAGCCGGGTGCCGTGAGGCCCCGGACAACCTGGTTCGACATAAAAAGATTTCCATTAGAATAGCCACAGAAGGACACGGAAAAGCACAGAAGAAAAGCAGGAAATGACTTTTTCTGTGCTTTTCCGTGTCCATCTGTGGCTAATTACTCTGGCCCAATTCTGGTTGACTTTGCCCGAGCATGAATCGGCGCGACAGTATCGTTACACTCTCGAAGAGTGTGGCTGTACGTTAACGTCCGCGCCAGACGTTCTCAGTTTCTGGCTTGGGACTTTGAAAAAAATCGTGCTGGAATCGAGGGAGTGTCCGCATGTCCGACGAGATTGACGTCTACAAGGATTGGCTCGGCATCCCTGAGGGCGATCGTCCGCCGGATCATTACCAGTTGCTGCGGCTGGTCCAATTCGAAGACGACGTCGAAAAGATCCGCAACAACTATAAGAAGCTGAACGGCCACGTCCGCAAATACGCCGCCGGTAAGCATTCGGTCCGTTCGCAGGAACTGCTGAACGAGCTGGCCAAGGCCATGCTCTGCCTGTCCGACGAAGAGCGTAAACGCGAATATGACATCGGCCTGGGGCGCGAAGTCGAGGCCGTCGAAACGACAGGCCGCCGGCCGCTGGAAATCATCCTCACTCAAAAACAACTGATCAGCCAGTCGCAGGCCGAAGAAGCCCGCAGCCACTCGCAGAAGACGGGTCTCGATATGCGCGACGTCGTCGTGCAGTTGAAGCTCGTCGATCAAGCCACCGCAACACAGGCTTACGCAGAAGAGCTTGGGCTCCCCTTCATCGACCTGACCGATCTGGTTCCCGATGATAGTATCCTGGACCAGGTCCCCAAGAAACTCGTCAAACAGCACTCGATCCTGCCGTTGTTCGTCGACGACGATGTTCTGCTGATCGCCTGCACGCATCCCCCCGACGCCGATCTCGAAGAAGAGCTGCGGCTGCGACTCAACCACCCCGTCCGAGCAGTGCTCGCGACGCCGCTGAACATCAATCAGGGCATTGCCAAATACTATGCACCGGGCGCCCGCAACGAAACCGTCGAGGCCGTGACGAAAGGCGGCAAGACGGCGAAGGGGACCAAATCCTCCACGTCGTCGGCTCCGGCAAGAAAAGAACCCAAGAAGGCCCTGTCGCAACTGACTCCGGATGAGCTCAGGCAGCGTCAAACCATGGGAATTCTGGCGTTTTGCTGGACGGTGATCCCTTCCGGGCTGATTGACACGTTCTTGGTCCCGCCTGGTTTTAGACTGCTGGATATGTTCTGTGTGACATTGATCACCGTACCGATTGCCGGCTACCTGCTCTGGGCGAAATGTTTCAAACGGTAATCCGCTTTCGGCATGACAAGGGTGGACGATGCGCCGCGGCCGTTATTCGCGAGACGCTCAGGGGTGTGGGCTCGTCATCGCGGTCCTCTGTACGGTGGTCGTGGGTGCTTGTTATGTAGCGTACCGGCTGTGTTGCGTAATTGGCGTCATTCTGCGAGCACTCGGTATCCACCTCTACGCGATGGGGAGGTTGTACTGGGGAATGTTGATCGGACTTCGCGGAGACCGCGCCGTTCAGGCCGCAACTGCACCTGACCCGGCCGGTGTCGCCGCTGGCCTGGCTCTGCGACGGGCTGTTGCCACCGTAGGATCGAGTATCTCCGCAGTGGGCTGGGCGCTGCTGTCCGCGATCATCGTTGCCGGACAACGAGTCGATCGAGTCATCCGCTCCCTGGCCGGCAAGGACATGTTTATGGTCTGGTTCGTCCGGAGCCTGCTCGCGCTCCTCGTTCTATTCGTCCAAGGCGTGATCTTCTATCGCTTGGACCTGTGGATCTTCTCGGCGAAATAGCGAGCCACAAACGACGAGGTGTCGGGCGCGTGGAACGCAATTCCCAGTTCGAGGGCGCACAGGGTGGTCCGGGGTATTCCCAAACGGCAAGACGTTCCTGGCCTGATGTGGAATTGGGCCGTTCTGGAAGCGGCGAGCTTCCGGGATTTTGCAAAGTCGCGAATTTCGAGGCGGACGGAGGATGTGGTAGAAAAAATGCGGGTCGTCAGGTACCAGTCGCATTCTCGATAGAGGAACCAATGAGGCAGCGAATTAAAGAAGACAGCGAATCGCCGAGGGGGCGGGGTCCGTCCGATTTGCACCGACAGTGCCTAACCGACTGACGGGAATGATGCTTCGCATTTCGGAGCAAAACACTTCGTGTACGCTAGTCCAAAGAATTCAAAGAATGCACGAGTCAAAAGTGTTTGTAGGTTGGCCGCCCCGGCCGTCGTGTCCTTCTCCGTGACAACTCCAGACACCCCAAAACTTGAACTACGCAAACATGCGGTATGAGGTGGTCGCATACGATCGCTCATCCCCCCAAGGCGACGGCCTAGGCGGCCATCCTCCAGAGCCGATGTGAACACAAGAACAAAGAATGCAGGAGCGCAGCAAATTGACGAGTGAGTGCTGGAATCGGTCCGACTTGCAGCGACCGTGCTTAAGCAATTGACCGGCAAGAAGATCGGTATTTCGGACGAGAATCGTTTTGTGTACGTCAGTTCAAAGAATTCAAAGAATGCAAGAGTTTGAAGTGTCCGTAGGATGGCCGCCCCGGCCGGCGTATTCGGCATCGTAAGGACCTCCAAACGCTCCGCTTGCCGGAGTGAACACAAGAACAAAGAATGCAAGAGCGCAGCAAATTGACGTGTGGGTGCTGGAATCGGTCCGATTTGTAGCGACCGTGCTTAAGCGATTGACTGGAAAGAAGATCGGCATTTCGGATGAGAATTGCGTCGTGCACGCAAGTTCAAATAATTCAAAGAATGCACGAGTTTGAAGTGTGTAGGATGGCCGCCCCGGCCGCCGTATTCGGCATCGTGAGGACCTCCAAACGCCTCGATGAACAACGCGAACCCCAATGCAAGACGGCCGAGGCGGCCATCCCACGGTGCTGATGTGAACGCAAGAACAAAGAATGCAAGAGCGCAGTAAATTGAAGCGTGGATGCTGGAATCGATCCGATTTACGCTAGGCGTACCTAACCCATTGAAGAGAAAGGTGATCGGTATTTCAGCTGGGATTCATATTGTGTACGCTAGTTCAAAGAATTCAAAGAATGTGCGGGAATTCTACGGGAGCCCTTTCAGAGGTGTTTGAGACCGAGGCCGGGCCTGACGCGATGAACAGCGGCCAAAAGTCGACGAGTTCGGAGGTCAGGCCGCTGGAAAATCTGTTTCCCATTCCAGTCGCGATTTTGAGTAAGTACCCCGACGGGGTTATGCATCATAGCCCAGGGTTGCCCGCGCCTGCGGGCTACCCTGGGTGTCGTCCCCAGCGGTGGTCCTACCCTGAAAGGGTTGCTGTTCTGTTCGCGATTCCCTGAAGACCGAAGAAGTAACCCTTTCTGGGTAAATATCGATCTGGATTGATTACCCAGGGTAGCCCGCGGGAGCGGGCAACCTTGGGCTATGATACATATCCCCTGTCGGGGAATTTATTCAATGATGCGATGTTGACCGTTGGTAACAAAATGCGGACGAACCTGACGACGGGATATTCAAACCCTTTCATCACATCACGCCCGACCCCAGGCATACTCCGAAATTCACTTCCTAATACCCACTGTGGAAAAGTCGTCAACAACCTGTTTGCAAATGTTCCCAGACTGATCAGCCCCAAACCACGCCGTTTGGCGGTGATCGCAACTCGGCCAGTTATCACCGATATCTATCGGTTTGACACCTGCCACTTAACACGTTTTCCACATGAAGTGGTCCCCGCAAGAACACCACAACTCTTTTATATATAGTCACTTACAATCGCACATCCGTTGCGAAACCACACATCCGGCGTCCGGTATTACTACGACTGCTAATTTAAAAATCTTAATTAGGAAGAAGACGCAGACAGCCCGGACGTGTGGGAAACTCCAGAGACCAACTTCAATCCCCCACGAACGATTCTGGCAGTCACTGCGAGAACACCATTCCGATGACTTTTTGAACGCCGATTTCTCACTGAACACTGCCTCAGAAAATCTGTCCAAGTCCCGTGCGTTTGAAGCGGAAATTTGCTAGAATTGGGCCTGTGGAAATGGATTTGCAAAGGGGTACTTGTCTGTTCAGTATCCAGACGTTGGAAAGGCGGCGGAATCAAGATGAAGTTGGAGTGCAGTCGCAGTATATTGGCCACCGCGTTCGGGGCCGTAGGAGCCGTGATT
>JAQGHS010000255.1 GCA_028291605.1 Planctomycetaceae bacterium
CGGCGATCTCTTGCTGCACGGCGCTATCGACGGGCCGCGGCTGGATCTCTGGCAGACTGGCCAGAGTGCCCGAACCGTCGACCGGCATCCGCGAGGCTGCGAAGAGCCCATACAGCGAGTAATAATCTGAGGTCGCCAGCGGGTCATACTTGTGGTCGTGGCAGCGTGCGCACTGCACGGTGAGTCCCATCAGTCCCCGCGTGACGACATCGATTTGGTCGTCAATGACATCAGGCACGACTCCGGTAAACCAGCGGCCCACTGTGAGAAACCCCATGGCCGCCATATCGGAAGGTCGCACCTCGGGCATCTGATCGGCGGCCAATTGCAGGGTGACAAAGCGATCATAGGGCATGTCTTCATTGAGAGCACTCACCACCCAGTCGCGATAAGTGTAGGCAAACGGCCAGTGACTATCCTCGCCCGCGCCGACCCAGCGGGTGTCTCCATAGCGGGCAACGTCGAGCCAATGTCGGCCCCAATGCACGCCGTACTGTTGTGACTCCAGCAGCCGCTCAACAACGTGCGCGAACGCATCTGGAGATTTGTCCGCGAGGAAGTCGTCGAACTCCTTCGGCGTTGGGGGCAGCCCTGTCAGGTCGTACGTGACGCGACGCAGCAGTGTCCGCGGGTCGGCAGTTGGGGCAGGTTGCAGACCCTGCTCTTCGAGCTTCGCTACCAGGAATCGGTCGATTTCGTTCCGCACCGCCGATTCCAACTTCACCGCCGGCGGATCAATCTTCTTGAGCGGCTGCAGCGACCACCAACGACGTTGCGTATCGGTGATCTCGAACTCATGTTTTTGTGCGCGGATGCCAGTCGTGTCCGGCCATGGGGCGCCAATCGCCACCCAGCGTTTCAGCTTCGCGATGTCCTCATCGGGCAGCTTCTGCTTGGGGGGCATCTTGAGGTCGCCAGCGTAGCCGACCGCGCGGATCAGCAGGCTGTCCTCGGGCTTCTGCGGCACGATCGCCGGGCCAGTGTCGCCCCCCTTGAGGATGATCTCGCGGCTGGTCAGTCGCAGTCCCCCCTGGGACTTGGTCTCTCCGTGACAGGACTGGCAGTTCTTGACGAGTAAGGGGCGAATCTCGTTCTCGAAGAACTCTAACGCTTCGGGCGCGGCGACTGCGGGAGCCTGTGCGGATGCAGAATCCATTAAGGGACCGGCGGCAATCAACGCAGCCCAGAGTGCCAACCGTGTCGAGAATTGCATACGCCTGCTTGATCCAGTTCCCGAGGTGCTTGAATCTTCCGCCAACACGTCGATTGAATTAGGTGGAGATCAGTTCTGAACAGAGGCTGACTGAATCAATGGTAACTTTCGATGGCTCGCTTTACCACAGTTTTCGTCCAAACCTAAGCAGGCGAGCCCGGCGGCGTAAGCCCCGGGATTCCGTGGCCGACGCTGCTAGCGTCTGCGTTTCGACGCTGGCAGCGTCGGCCACGGGGGTCGAACTTACGCGGTTCGATCACGCCAATTCCGCGATTTGCTCTTGGTCGTCGAGGAGATATCTCGGCCTGCCGGCGTGGTCGGGGAACGTCAACGTGGGGTCGATGCCCAGGACGTGGTACAGCGTGGCCAGAATGTTTTGTGGACCATACGGGCGGGATTGAGGGCGTTCGCCTCGGGCATCGGTTGCGCCCACGACTTGTCCCATGCGCAAGCCGCCTCCTGCAAACAGGGCAAAACCGGCTGCGGGCCAATGGTCTCGGCCGGCTGTCTTGTTGACTCGGGGAGTGCGGCCCATCTCACCGCACACGACGACCGCCACGTCCTTGTCCAGGCCCCGCTCGTGGAGATCAGTGATCAAAGCGTGGAGTGACCGGTCGAGCAACGGAACGTTGTCGCGCTGATAGGGGAAATGTTCGCTATGGGTATCCCACACACCAACAGCCAGAGTGACCACCGGGACGCCGGCCTCAACCAGGCGCCGGGCGAGCAGGAATTTGCTTCCTTCCCAGCAGCGGCGACGATCGGGATCGCGTTTGTATTCGATATCGCCGCCGTACTTGGCCTGCATTTCAGGGGACTCGCGGCTGATGTCGAAAGCTTCGCGTACGCGGCTGGAGCTGATCATCTCTAACGCTCGGAGCGTAAACGCATCCTTGCCGACCATTTCGCCGCGGGCATCGACGTCACTACGGAAGTTATCTAAAGCATTCAATAGCGGAGCGCGTTTTGAGAAGCGGTCGCGTGAGATCCCCGGCGTGAGCTCGAGGTTCTTGATCTCGCCCGCTCCCGGCCCTGTATAGTTGATTTGAGTGTTGATGAGGTCGCCCGCTTCGTAGGGGACGAATGGCCGATGGGCCGTTCCGACATACGACGGTTGTTCGTGCCCGGCCAGGATGGGGTGCGGTGGAAACTGCGCCATGCTGACGTACGGCGGCAAGGGATTCTTCAAACCACGATCGCTGTGGACGCGACTGACCACGGAACCGAACGACGGCCGCGCCGCGGTATGCGGAAAGCCGGTGAACATCAGGTGCAGGCGGTGTCCGTCGTCGAGCGGCCAGTGCACGCTGCGGACCAGGGCCAGCTTATCCGCAATTTGGGCCTGCAGGGGCATCAGTTCGCAGATATCAAAGCCCGCGACGTTGGTCCGAATCGGTTGGAACTCGCCACGAATCTCGACCGGCGCCTGGGGCTTGAGATCGTACATGTCAAGGTGGCTGGGTCCGCCGTTCAAGCAGACCATGATGACCGCCTTGTGTGACGGTCGGTCTGTCGTTGCTCCGTGGGCGCGCAGTCGCAACAGGTCGGGCAGAGTGAGTGCTCCGCCCAATAATCCGACCTGTAGAAAATCACGACGACTCAGGCCATCACAGAATCGCCGTTTTGAGCCCCAGATGGTCAGCATCGATCAGCTTTCTGATAGGCAAGGATGATTGCCCCGGGTGGGCGAGATATCCCATCAGTATAGGCTGATGTGTAGTTCACGGCAATTGGAATGCGTCACAAAATGATTGGTCTCGGTTCAGTTTGAGCGGAATGGCGCTCGCCACCGATTCTTCATTGCGATGCCCAGTTCGAAAAGAACCGGCGGCTAGCGCCGTGCCGCTCACGTATGGAAGTGTCCGGCGCGGAATCGAAGGATGATGGAAAACTCTTTTCCACCAAATGGAAAGCCTGTTTCACCTCACCAGGCTTCAACTGTTCGTCAGCCATGAGACTTTGCAGAAATCGCGGATAAAATGCAGAGATGGGCGTTGTCCTAGAATCATAAAGCGGTAAGTTTGCACCGGCACCCGAGTTGCACGGAACATTGGGTGGTGGGCAATGTCTGAACTCATTCAGCATAGAGAATCGTTTCGGGAAGTTGACGAATGTGGAAGCGGCTCATATTTCCAACCGTGTTTGTTGCCGTTTGCTGGCTGCTGGTCAGCGGAGGCACCACGTATTACATCAATTGGCTCAATCAGTCCTATCAACGCGTGTTAGCGGAAAATGTGGAGGCCAATTACTCATCCAGCCGAATCCAGGAAGCGGCCTGGAAAGTCCTGGCTGATGTGAATTCTGCCAGACATGAAGCGAGCCTGCCGACCGCCGTCATCGCCCCCACCATTGAGTCCCTCGAACGTGAGTACCTGAAGCTCAAAAGACTCGCGTTCACCGCGCCCGAGGTGGAATTAGTCAATGAGCTGGGAGGGCAGCTGAAGGCTTTCAAGTCGCTGCTGGAGTCGCTGGCCCGCGAGAGTTCGCACGCGGATACTGCCGCGCGGGCGGCTCAGTTTCACCAACTGTCCGATTTGACTCGCGCACTTGCGGCCAGTTCCGATCGACTGCGTACTATCAATCAACAACTTCTGCTCGCTGCCGGGAAGCGTCGTGATAGTGCCTCTGCCAGCGTGTTCTTCATTCGGACCGCGGTTCTCATTCTCGGTCCGGGATTGGGAATTGCCTATGGCTGGTGGATGGCCAATCAATTGCAGCGATCGGTGGCCCGGATCACCGTGACGTTGCGCGACGCCGCTGTCGGCGAGCGGTCGCTGGGAGCGGTGTGCATCGACGACAAGACGGACTTGGATCACATCCAAACGCAGGTGGAACTTGTCGTAGGCCGCTTGAATCAAGCGAATGACGAATTGCGACGGGCCAGGGACGAAGTGCTGCGCTCTGAGCGTCTGGCAGCCGTCGGCGAATTGGCCGCGGGGGTGGCTCATGAGCTCCGCAACCCGTTGACTTCGGTCAAGCTTCTGCTGCAGCACACGGCTCAAAGATCTCACGCCGAGGCGCTCACGGACGCCAAGCTGCAACTGATTCTGGATGAGATCGCCCGGATGGAATCCACCATCCAATCGCTGCTCGACTTTTCACGTCCACCGCGGCTCAATCGCCTGCGACATGATGTGCGTGAGAGTCTGCGGCGGGCCATGAATCTCGTCGTGGGACGTTCTCAACAACAGCATGTCACGGTCTCCGCCGAATTGGGTGACCTGCCGCTGATCGTCAACGCAGATCCCGAGCAACTGCACCAAGTCTTTGTGAACCTCTTGCTGAATGGACTGGAAGCCATGCCCCAGGGAGGCCACTTATCACTGCAGGCGGGAGTACATCACACGAATCAGTTCATCGAAGTCACCGTGCGTGACACCGGCTGCGGTATCCCCGACGAGATGCTCAAGCGATTGTTCGAACCGTTCGCCACGTCCAAAGACCGAGGGACAGGTTTGGGGCTCGCGGTGTCGCGGAGGATCGTGACCGATCATCAGGGAACCATCGAAGCCTCGAATGAAGTGACCGGCGGTGCCGTGTTTCGAGTCACTTTACCCGCAGCGTAGTTTTTGAACCCACGTCCAGCATCTTTGTTTATACTGGAGTCGCCGTGCCACACACTCTTTTATTGATCGATGATGAGACCGGGATCCGTTTCACGATTCAAGAGATTCTTACACGCGATGACGTTCGCGTGTTGACTGCGGCCAATGCTCGGGATGGACTCCAGTTGGTCCGGGAAGAATCCCCGGATGTCATCCTGCTGGACATTCGCCTGGAGGGTCAATCGGGCCTGGATGTCTTTCATGAAATCAAACAGATCAATCCGCGTAGTCTGGTGATCTTCATCACGGGGCATGGCACAACTGATACGGCCATTGAAGCGATGAAGCTGGGAGCGTTTGATTATCTGGTCAAGCCCCTGGACTTCAATCAACTGCAGCAAGTCGTCGAGCAGGCCTTCAAGATTAGTTGGCTGATGAATGTGCCGACGACAGTTGATAGCGCGGAAGGTACCCCGGAAACGTCTGATCGATTGATTGGCACCGGACCGGCGATGCAATCCATCTGCAAACAAATTGGCCGCATTGCGCCCCAGGATGTGAATGTCCTGATTCTGGGTGAAAGCGGCACCGGGAAGGAATTGGTTGCCCGCGCCATCTATCAACATAGCCGCCGCAATCAGGCACCGTTTCTGGCGATCAATTGTGCGGCGATTCCCGAGAATCTGCTTGAGAGTGAACTCTTCGGTCATGAGCGAGGTGCTTTCACCGGAGCCGAACGTCAACGTGTCGGCAAGTTCGAGCAATGCCACAAGGGAACCATCTTTCTCGATGAAGTCGGCGATATGCCGCAGTCGACTCAAGCCAAGATTCTCCGCTTGCTGCAGGAAGGGCAGTTCGAACGAGTTGGTGGCAACGAGACCCTGTCAGTCGATGTCCGCGTCGTCGCTGCCACGAATCAAAACCTCGACACGATGATCGATCAGGGAAAGTTTCGCCGCGACCTCTATTATCGATTGCGAGGCGTGACGCTGAGCCTGCCAGCATTGCGCGACAGGATCGAAGACATCCCCGAACTGGCCCACTATTTCCTCTTCCGATTCAATCGACAGCTCGGCACGTCGGTGCAATCGATCAGCATGGAAACCCTCGATCGGCTGCAGCGTTATCGCTGGCCGGGCAACGTCAGGCAACTGCAAAGCGTTATTCGCGAGGCGTTGATCACTTCGACGGGAACCACACTGCTACCGGAGTTCCTGCCGTCGGAATTGCACCAGGATGAACCAGAGACGACGGTCTCCGCAGCGGATCTCTCATTGCTGGGAGATACGACATGGCAGGGTATTGCTGAGTATGTCGAACGCGACTTTCAAGAGAAGTCTCCCGGCCTCTACCGCCGAGCCCTGCAGCAATTTGACGGACTGATCGTGGGGCGGGCCATGCAGCTCAGCGAGGGAAATCAACTGCGAGCGTCCGAAATCCTGGGGATCAGCCGCCCGACCCTGCGCTCGAAACTGCGAGCCATTAAGGCGCAACGACCTTCTCCGTAGGATAGGCATCCTGCCTGTCCGGACTCTTTGTGGTTTTTCGATTCTGAGTGTGATTCACTGCGACCAGATTCAAATACACGGACAGGCAGGATGCCTATCCTACGGTCTCTGTGCGGCTTCAAGAATTCCACGACTCCGCAGCCAATCGGTGCAGCGCTCCGTCCAAGTCTCGCAAGGATGTCCGACCTTGCGCACTCCGAAGCCGTGTCCGCCGGTGGCGTAGACATGGAGCTCGGTAGGGACTCCAGCCTGCTTCATGGCCAAATACATGGTGACGCTATGGTCGACCGCGCTGATCGGGTCGTCCGTGGCGTGTACGAGGAACAACGGCGGCGCAGCGGCCGTCACGTGAATCGTTGGTGAGAGGCCACCCTGTTCGAGGTGCTTGAAATATCCCGAGTACAGCATGACCGCAAAGT
>JAQGHS010000416.1 GCA_028291605.1 Planctomycetaceae bacterium
CCTGTTGGCCCGATTATGGGTTGATCGTCTTCGGTGTGGTGTCCGGACTGTGCTTCTTTCTGCCCGGATTGAAGTACCATCGTCAACGGCGACGATCGCGGAAGGCTTCTATCGCCCGCGGCTCTGATCACTCAGCACCCGAAAAATAAAGTACCACAGCGACCCAATCAGCCCGCAGCAGAACAGCAATCCCAGCCGCATGTATTGGGTCAGTTTCAGTTCCATTTGTTGAACGGGATGCTTGGCGGTGGACCGTCGTTCCTGGACGACCGCGATCCAGTCGGTCTTGCCCACCGGCCAGAATGCGGCCAGCCACGTACCCCCATAGTGTTCCTGATCGACCAGGCTGACCGGGTCTTGAAAGTCCAGACTGCGATCCAGATCGGCGACGTCCAGGGGTTTGCTGGATGGGGCGCTCGACTCCACCCGAATTTGTAGTTGAGCCAATTGACGAGCGTGCTCGGCATCGACCTGCAGTCGCTTACGAGCGACTTCAGTCAACCGTGCGAGCTTGCGATCAGACAGCCAGGGATGATCGAGCAGATGGAAGGTCGGAACATGCTTCACATCATTCGTGACATGACCATCATACAAGGCAATCGTCCGTTCGATCTGATTCGTCGTTCCCGCCGCTTCGATCTGCGGTTTATAAGCGGCCAGCAATTGCTCCAGGCTCATCGAGCGACCGAGTACGCCGATGACCTTGTCGCGGCTGGACGAAAAGACGGGAACGGTAATCGCGACACGGTAAGCATCGGTCGCTTCGCTGCGATAGGCCATGGACACGTAAGGCTCGTGAATGGGAACGACATCAGCGGGGACATTATCCTTGGGATAGTTGATGCGTCGCCCGTGAAAATAGTCGCGGAACCGATAGTTCTTGCCGACCGTGCGGGCCTCATAGGGGTGCCGGTAAAGTTGCAGCCCCTGTGCGTCGTCCACGAACCAACTGGTGTCGGGTTCCAATCCCTGTCTCTTGCGAGCCTCATCGACGAGCGACTTCCACTCGCCAAGGACTTCTCGCAATTTGGTCCGTTCCTCCCAGGGGAGACTGGCCTCACTCTCCAACGCCGCCGCCAGCCGAGTGTCCTCCGCGACTTTGCGGAGCTCACTGGTCCGGTCTTCCAATTCCCGCTCGATCGAGCGTGCGAGGATCTTGACGGTCACCGCATCGCTCTCCAGCGCGCGGTCCAGAAGATTATCCTGGGCCGAACGCACGGCCGCCGACATGGCGTTATTGGCGAGCGTCCCGATGACCAGCAACAGGGCAATGGGAGCCGCTATCCCCAGCGTCAGCAGGGGGCGATTGGTCATGTGTCGCGTGCGTGCGTCCAGCGCGTCCAGCACCGCTTGAGCATTGGGAAATCGCAAATTGGGGTCGATCTGCAGGCACCGATCAATGATCTCCGCCAACCGCCGGTCGACGCCGCGCGCTCGCCAATGAGCTTTTGGACGCGGATCATTTCGCAGAATCTGCTGATAGGTCTCCAGGCGGCGTTCGGCAGGTTGCGTGTCAGCCAGCCGTTTTTCGTTCGCGGCAGACCGGTAGGGCGGCTCACCCGTCAAAGCCTGGTAGAGGACGGCCCCCCATGCATAGACGTCCCACCGAGCATCCGGCACGGCATTGATGTCAGCCTGCTCGGGAGCCATGAAAAACAAGGTGCCAAGCGCATGGTGTTGTTCGTGCGACAACCGCGATTGACCGAAGTCGGCGAGTCGCGCATCCAGGTTCTTATCGAGCAGAATATTGGCGGGCTTTAAGTCGCAATGGAGGATGCCACTGCCGTGGGCATGCACGAGCGCCATCAACACGTCGCGGCCGATGCGTGCGGCTTCCTTGGCCGTCAGCGGTCCCTTTTCCAGGAGATTCGACAGCGACCCATTTTCGAGGTACTCCATTACATAGTGGGGCGGATCAGAGTTCCAGCCCACGGCGATCAGGCCGACGATATTGCGGCACGTATACAGCACCGCCAGTTTCTCGACCTCGCGGTTGAGCAAAGACCAATCCAGGCCGCGGCGCTGGGTGTAGAATTTGATGGCGACGTTCTTGCCCGTGCCCAGTTCCGTGGCCAGCCAGACAGAGCCATACGCACCTTCGCCCAAGCTATCTTTGATCTGGTAACCGGGCACCGAGGCTGGTGGGTGTTCACGCCGCAGACTGTGTGCCCGCGACCGTTCGCGATCCGCATCGGACTGCACCCACGTCCCCTCGGCAACGGTTTTTCCGTCGTCTTCTCGTCCCGAGGTTGCGTTCGCTGTCACCATCCACCGCCATCTCACGCGTCAGGAGAAAACAAGATTCGCAGGATGACTAAGTTTCCGCTCCCAGCAGCAATTTTACAATCTGGACGCAGCACGAGCAGCAGGGAAATTGACAGTTTCTAAAGGAAGTCAGCGATAACCGAGTTGCACACCGTGGTGGTAACCCATTTGAGCTGCCGCTCTGATTCTCGTAGCATACAGCTGGAAACCTTGATACCGAACTCTAAGTAGATGAGAAAAGCGGCGGAATTGTCTGGTGTCCGCTCTCTGATCGCCCACATCATAAGTGACTTTTGCAGGAGAGAGATCATGTCCGGTCGAATCGAAACGCGGATGAAAGAATTGGAACTCACCTTGCCGGCAGCTCCCGAGGCAATTGGATATTACGTCCCTGCAACGCGGATTGGAAACTTGGTTGTCACTAGCGGACAGCTCCCGATGAGCGGCAAGGAACTGCTGTTTTCCGGCAAGGTCGGCGGTCACGTTGCCGAGTCCCACGGCAGCAATGCAGCGCAGATCTGTGCTCTGAATGCCCTCGCCCAGATCAAGGCCTTGATCGGAAGTCTCGACAAGGTGACGCGGATCGTACGCGTCGAGGGCTATGTTGCGTCAGCTCCGGAGTTCACCGGCCAAGCTCAAGTCGTCAACGGAGCTTCGCGGTTGCTGGTCGATATTTTCGGCGAAGCGGGCAAGCACACGCGAATTTCGGTCGGCGCCGCTGAGTTACCCTTAAACGCCTCGGTGGAACTCGTGATCTGGGCTGAAGTCGCCGACTAAGCAAGTGGTAGATGAACGTGGGACGGGTCTCCGACCCGTCTGAGCCCGTAACTGTCGACACGACATAAATTCAACGCCTCGCAAAGTTCGCGCAGCGCTCGGCTATGATCTTATAAGGCGGGCTGCGAAACCAGTGACGAACAGATACTAAAGAAGCCGTGCGCTGTGCGAAGTTCACGAGGCGTTCTGCGTTTACCACATCGATTGTGACAGGCTCAGACGGGTCGGAGACCCGTCCCACGGTACGACTACGACAGCGCCACGGTCGCAGGCAAATCAGTCGCTGGCAATTCCGCATAAATCTCGACCGCAACAGCCTGTTCAGGCAATTCCGCCGAAGTTCGTTTCAGTTCCAGGCGTACGCCATAGGTGAAGACGGCTCCCACCTTGATGCGCACTTCGGAACCATCAGCCACTTCACAGTCGATATGTGGGGCGGCCGAAAACGGAGGGCTGAAGGGAACATGCAGCACGGCTTGCCGCGCGCCTGCTTCGAACGTGGCTACAAGTTGCCCTTCCAGCAAATCGGCACCCGAATCGAGATGGCGCCGTTGCAGTCGGCTAATGAGTTCCTCCTGTCCCTCCGCTTCTTCCTCATTCGTCGGGGGATCGTTCAGTACCGGTTCGCGGGCCAGCGAAATCAACGACTCGCGTGGTACCGTCTTAAACTGCGGAACTGCGGGCTGCCTCTTTTCCGATGAGCCCAACGGACAGAGGAATCGTTCGACTTCCGGCCAGATCACTTCGCCGCAGACCCAGCGCAACCATTCGACCGAGATTGTCGAGATGCAAAACCATGCGACGAAAATCAACCACGCCGTGGTTGCCATCGCACCCAGGTACGTCCAGTGGGGTGTCAACAAGGCGACGGCAATCGTCAACAAGGGCAAGGTGATCAAGGTCCCGCAGACCAGACTGTCGCCAGGCGCCAGGCGATACGGAGGCCACTCGGCTGCCACCTTCAAACTGCAGCAGAAGAGACTGGTGAGCAAGATGCAAACCGCATAGCCCGGCGTGCTGATCGCCTCAGAAAAGGCACCACAGCCCCATCGAACCAAGACCGTTGACGCAATCAGCGACAGCACGCTGAAGCCAGCCACCGCATACAGCCGCGACGGAGCCGCAGAGCGGATCAATTCAAGTTTACTGGCCATGGAGGTCCGTCTCCTAGGGGATGAATCCCTACAATCACGAGTCCGGCGGTCCTTTATGTCCCTTCTGTCCTTTCCGTCCCTTAATTACAGGACAGAAAGGACAAAAGGGACGGAAAAACTGACCGGCTGGGAATGCCAAAGGAGCCCGGCCGCGTGCAGCAACCGGACTCCTTTGGATTATACCCAACCAGATTACAATCCGGCAGCCTTCTTCAAATCAGCCGCCTTGTCGATATTTTCCCAAGTGAATTCGGGCTCATTGCGGCCGAAGTGTCCGCCCGAGGCCGTCTTGCGGTAGATCGGGCGACGCAGATCGAGATACTTGATGATTCCGCGCGGGGTCAGCGGGAAGATCTCGCGAACAATGGCGGCGATCTTGTCTTCCGGAATCACGTTCGTGCCGTTGGTCTGCACGTTGATGCTCACCGGATCCGCCACGCCAATCGCATACGCCAGTTGAACTTCGCACTCCGTGGCCAAGCCAGCGGCGACGATGTTCTTGGCGACGTGACGAGCCATGTAAGCGGCCGAGCGGTCCACCTTGGTGGGATCCTTACCGCTGAATGCACCGCCACCATGACGGCCCCAGCCCCCGTAGGTGTCGACGATGATCTTGCGGCCGGTGAGGCCCGTGTCACCATGAGGACCGCCAATGACAAAGCGGCCAGTCGGGTTAATGTGATAGTCAACCTTGCCCGTCAGCAATTCGGCCGGAACCGTCTTCTGAATGACTTCTGGAACGATAAAGGCTTCGATTTCCTTCTGATCAACTTTCTCCGAATGCTGCGTCGAAACCACCACCGCCGAAACCCGCACGGCCTTCTTGCCGTCGAATTCCACGGTCACCTGGCTCTTGCTATCCGGACGTAGCCAGTCGACGATCCCCTTCTGGCGGATTTCGGTCAATTTGTTGAGAATCCGGTGCGAAAACGCAATCGGCAGCGGCATGTATTCCGGAGTGTGATTGCAGGCATAGCCGAACATCAACCCCTGGTCGCCGGCTCCATCCCTGTCCACACCCATGGCGATGTCGCCGCTCTGGCTGTGCAGGCCGAGAAAAATTCGGCAGGAATCGGCATTGAAGCCCATGTCTTCGCCGGTGTAGCCGATTTCGCGGACGACGTCGCGCACAACCTTCTGATGATCCACTTTCGCCGAAGTCGTGATTTCACCAGCCAACACGACCAAATCGGTCGTGCAGAGCGTCTCGCAGGCGACGCGCGACATGGGATCCTGGGCCAGAATAGCATCCAGAATGCCGTCGGAAATTTGGTCAGCCACCTTGTCGGGGTGCCCCATACTGACCGATTCACTGGTGAAAAAGAAATTTGCCATCTATCACTCCTGTTTGTAAAGCGTACGTTTCAACCAACCCGATACGGCGCCGTCAGTTACGGCCAAGCTGCCGTGCAGATTGGCGAGGAGTGAGCGGAAATCAAAAATCGGAGATACCCGGACCATCAACCGTCCAGATACCGAGCACGAACGCATCTCTTCCTCGGGAACCGTCACGTACCAATTGGTGCAAAGATTGTAGGAATACGGCGGGGTAAGAACAACTGTCGGATCAGAGGAACTCGTCGTAGCCGCATCTCGCCAGAGTGCGGGCCTCGCCAATCGCTCGCCCGCGTTCTGGCGAAACGCGGCTACAACAGGACTTACTTCGTCGACTTTAACCATTTTGCGAAGAAATCCAACGATTCGCGTTCGGTCCGAGTCAACTCAGCCCCGTTCCAGCCATGATTCACACCCAGCAGTAGTTCAACGCGCCCAGGGACTTTGGCCTTGGTCAGAGCCTGCGCCATCAACCAGGCTTGATCATAAGGGACCAGCACATCTTCGGTTCCCTGGTACAGCAACATCGGGGCATCCCCTTTGTTGACATAGGTGATCGGTGACGCCTGCTTGTAGAGTTCCGGCCTTTCGCTCCGGTCGAACCCGATAAAGTGCTTCAGGATGCCTCTCGAAACCGGAGGTAGTTCTGCCTGAAAATCCGTGGGTCCGAAATAGGCGACAACCGCCTGAACCTTGCTCGATTGATCGGGCCAACCCCCTTCGCCCTCAAGACCGTCTCCCTTGTCCATCACGCCCAGCATCATGGAGAGATGAGCACCGGCCGAAAAACCAATCGCCCCCAGTTTGTCGCCATCCAGCTTGAGTTCGTCAGCATGAGCACGCAACCAGCGCACCGCACACTTCACATCTTCGATCTGAGCCGGAAACGGATCCTGCGGAGCAAACCGGTAGCCGACCGAAACCGCCACATAACCATGGCGTGCGGCATACTGAATCTGATTACTGAGATCATCCCGGCTGCCAGCTGCCCAGCCACCGCCATGAATAAAGAGCAACCCGGGTCGCTTCTCTCCACCGCCGTTAGGTAGAGCCAGATGGAGCCGTAACTTCTGCTTGCCACCTGTGCCGTATTCGACATTCGGCCGATATTCGACTTCGAGTTGAGCGGGAGCGTCCTCTGCGAACAGCTGTTGGCTTAGCGGCGACAACACCAGTCCGATCCCGACCAGAACAAGGGAGAAGAAACGCATAGACAGGGCTCACAATTCAGAGATTCTTGGTGAGCCGGGTGGCGTAAGCCCCCGGATTCTTCACTACGGGGAGTCCACAGCCCAAGTCGCAAACGGCGTGCTTCGAGGAAGAGAGAGATTCAGCTACGACGCAAACCAATCAAGTCGTCGGTTCCGACTGCCCCTGCCAGACATCCCCGTTTTCAAACGCTTCCATCGCGCGAACCTGCGCCTTGTTAAGGCGATACAGCATGACGCCGAAGATGGAAACCATTGCGGTTGGCACGCCGAGCATGAAGAGAATGCTGGCCTGATAAGCCAAAGGCAACCGATTATCTGTCGCGTTCGCGTTCTTGCACGACGGGCAGGCCTCAGCCGTCCCCGAGAATATTCCCGAGCAACACAGACCCGCCACCATCAAACCGGTCAACCAGAATCGTCGCGACATATAACAAACTCTCACTTTTCCGGGCCAGTTCAAGCTGCCACCGGCCATTGGTACAACATGAAGTATATTATCACCCCAGTGATCGAGACGTAAACCCAAATCGGAAACGTAATCCGGGCAATTGACCGATGCCGGGCCCAGTCGCCACGCAGGGCTCGATAGATGGTTATCGACGCTAAGACAGGTACCGTGGCAGCCAGAATGATGTGCGTGATCAGGATCGTAAAGTAAATCGGCCGAATGAGGCCCGTTCCAGGAAATTTCTTCGACAGCACGAAGAAATGGTACGTCAAATACGAGCCCAGGAAGATGATCGACACCGCAAAGTTCGACAGCATCAGCGCCTTGTGAGCCTTGACCTGACCCTTCTTGATCATCACATAGCCCGACAGCAGCAGAATGGTTGCCAGTCCGTTCAGGCTGGCATTTAAGGCGGGCAGCGAAAGAACCCATTCAGGGGCCGTGCGGACTTCCTCTTCCTCTGGCTCATCGGCTGGACGTGTTATCGTTAGTCCGGCTGCGGCCGCCCCTTCGACTTCGACGGCCTCACCTTCGGGGGCAGTGGGAATGCTCGCCTCCATCTTGCCGCGGGGCGCTTTTCCTTGCAAGATGCGGCGGAGCAAGGCCATTTCGGACGGCTCGATGGCATTGTACTTACCCAGCACACGGCCCTCTTCGTCCACGTGCACCAGGTTGTTGCTGTGAATCACGTCAAATCCGGCAGGTCCGTTGGTCGCTGCAACCGGCATCCGGAAGCTCTTGCCGATCAAGCCATAAATCTGTGCCCGGTCCCCGGTCAACCAATACCAGTGAGGCACTTTCCCCTCGGCATCTGGCTTGGCGGCGGGAACATAAGTCGTCGAAAAGTTTTTCAGGACTTCCGGCGTATCAACTTCCGGCTGGACCGAGAACGTCACCAGCGTCACACCAGTCTGCTCCTGCAGCAGTTTCATCTGTCCGACCACCGTCGGGCATGGTCCCTTGCAACGCGTAAAGATGAATCCCGCAACCCATTCCTTACCGAGCAGGGTCTGCTTCGTGACAGTTTCCCCAGTGCGATCGGTCAACGAGAAATCTTGAATGCCTGCCGGATCCCAGAGGCTCGGCCGAGCAACCTTAGCGGAAGCATCTTGGGCCATCGCAGTGGACAGCAGAACGCATAACGTCAAAGTGAGTGCCAATACTGCGCGGCAAAACGCTTTCCAGGGAACTGGCAAAAATGAGGCTATATTCATGTCAAGAAATCCACGGTCCGGAGGGTCCGACGTCGAGCCCGCCGAGTTGAAAACGTAACTAACTTATCTAATCCGCATCCTCAGCGAGCATTCCTGGAAGACTGTCGGCTGGCCAGCACGACACTCAGTCCAATGCACACCGCAGCAAAAACTACCGTCACTAGAATTGATGTTCCCAGTGAGGGCAGACCAATCGAGGTTGGTAACTCATGGTCCCAGTAGAGCAATCGGCGCAATGCTGCGATGCCGTAAGTCAACGGATTCAACCGCATCACCCATGACAGCCAGCCCGTTTCACCACCCGGAAAAAACGCTCCCGACAGCAACCACATCGGCATCAGCAGCATACTCATTAAAGCATGATAGCCTTGCGTCGAGTCCAGCGGCCACGCCATCACGAACCCCAGTGCGGTGAGTGTGAACGCCAGCAGAGCCAGGAAGCCGAAAATCAGCACGAATTGCACCGGCCCGATCGAGATTCCCATCCACGGAGCCAGCGCGAGAAAGATCCCAGCCTGGATCAAACTCAACAGCATGCCCCCGGTCAATTTGCCCAGCACCAATGCCAGCCGGGAAATCGGCGACACGAGAACGCCCTGTAAAAATCCCTCTTTCCGATCCTCAATGATCGAAATCGTCGAGAAAATCGCGGTAAAGAGAACAATCAACACGGCCACACCAGGGAAGAAGTATTCCTGATAGGTCAACTCGCGCCCCAAGACCTCTGACCATGCCGGAGCCTGAAATGAGTTTCTCAACCCCGCACCAAACAGGATCCAGAACAGCAATGGTTGCCCCAGCGCTCCGATGACTCGCGTCCGCTGTCGCAGAAAACGGATCAGTTCGCGCTCGGCGAGCGTCCACACCGGCAGCCACAATCCGGGTCGTGCGGGCTGCTGATTTTCTGCTGGCTGGTTCATGTAGCCTGACTCTCTGAGTCGGGTGTGTATTCGAAAAGTTAAGAACCCGACTCATAGAGTCAGGCTACAGTTCGGCTGACGTCTCACAAAATCACCAAAATTGTTTGCCTGTACGTTGCACGAAGACGTCCTCCAATGTGGGCTTACCCAGCGTGACCGAAGTAATCGCCGTACCAAACTGCGAGACCACATCCCTCAACAGGTCGTGGCCACCTTCACGCTCAATTCGCAATTGATCTCCGACCCGATGTACTGTCACTCCAAACTGCGCGGTGATGTCAACTGCCAGACGTTCCGGTTCTCGCGAGCGAATCGTCAGGCAATCACCGCCGACCGAACTCCGCAGCGCGTCGGGAGTATCGAGCGCCACCATTTGACCTTCATGCAGGATCCCCAGTCGATCGCAATCTTCGGCTTCATCTAGCAGATGAGTCGTGACCACAATCGTCAGCGCCATCTCCTGCCGCAATTCGCGCAAGTACTTCCAGAGTTCAATCCGAGCCCCCGGATCAAGCCCCGTGCTCGGTTCATCCAACAATAAGAGTCTTGGTCGATGCAGCAGACTCTTCGCGATCTCGACTCGCCGCTGCAATCCGCCCGACAGCTTGCTGACCAATTCCCGGCGTCGATCTGCGACCCCCAACCGTTCCAGTCCCAGCCCAATTCTCGATTGCAGATCGGCACCGCGGAGCCCGTACAGATGCCCCTGATGTTTGAGGTTTTCCTGCACGGTGAGTTTGCGATCGAGACTGGGAGATTGGAACGTTACTCCTAATATCTGACGGACCATCGCCTGCTGAGAAGCGAGATCAAAGCCACCGACTTGGGCCGCTCCCTGCTGCAGGGGCAACAGTGTCGAAAGGATCCGAAACAGCGTCGATTTTCCGCCACCATTCGGACCGAGCAGCCCGAAAATCTCACCGTCTTTCACGTCGAATGTCAGGCCGTTCAAGGCCTGCCGCTCGCCATAAGCGAATCGGACATCCTGCACCGAAATGGCCGGTGCCGAGGCAGACATGGTGACGACTTTCTAAAGCGATCCTCAAATCACAACAAAAACCAAGGGACTAAGGGCAACTGACCAAGGACAAACAACAAAGGCCCGGCTCAATACTGGCCGGGCCTCAATCTACAGTCAGTCGCCAGCGGTCGGCGTATTACTTATGTGGCTTCTCACCGCGAGCCTTGTCGGCCGGTGCATGCGGCTTATGATCGGCTCCGGCCTTCTCGTGCTTGGGGCCCGTGTCTCCCATGGTATGTTCGAGGCTGCCGTGAACGGCCGTTGGATTATCGGGGGCCGCATGTGAGGCTTCAATGTCTTCCGCAGCAATCAAACCTTGCGGCACAACCACATTGTAATAGTGGAAGGCGATGTCGGGTGCCAGGGCGAACGGCAATGCACAGGCCAGGACCGCAGTCGGGGCCAACAGCACGTACTTCCAGGCCGTTTCGAACTTGATGTGCATAAAGTACAGCAGCACAAAAGTGGCTTTGCAGACTGCAACACCAAGGATCAGCACAATTAACATCGCTTTGGGCATCGATTCCTTCAACAAGTCGAAGCAAATCGATAAGACGGTGCAAACGCACAACAATCCGAAGATCGCCGTGTAGTTGACCGCGTGGTGTTCGTGCCCGCTGTCGTGCCCGTCACCGTGACTAATTCCGTGTTCGTCGGACATTGCCGATCACTCCCTGTCGTAGCCCGACTCACTGAGTCGGGAGTATTTTATGTCAGCCAAACACCCGACTCAGAGAGTCGGGCTACGTCTTCGCAACTACAGAATATAGATCAACGGGAACAAGAAGATCCACACGAGATCCACGAAGTGCCAGTACAAACCTGCATTTTCCAGGATGACTGCGTCATCCGGATTCACACCAAGCTTCACGCCTTTGATCAACACCAAACCGAACAGAATCATTCCCACGATAACGTGCAGAGCATGGAAGCCAGTCATCAGGAAGTAGGTCGAAGCGAACAGATTGCCGTACAGAATCGGATGCGGGACGGTTAAGTGGGCAAACTCTTTATGAGCCTTTTGCCAGGCTTGCAACTCACCCGGTGTCTTGTGCTTCTCATCACCACCGACCCGATGCAGCAATTCGCCAGCCTTCGCTTCACCCGGTTCCGTCGAAGATCGGTTGGCGGCAACTTCATTGGCAAACGGCTGGTACACCGCACGCAGTTCTCGCTTCTTCACCAATTCTGCATCGATCGCCTTGACCTTCGCGACCGCAGAGTCGTCACCCTTGCCATCAGCAATTTCTCGTTCGGTGTCGTTTTTATTTTTCTCAAGGGCCAGGTAGCCCGTCGCCAGATCCAGATTCCGCACGAGCTTCTCGCAGGCCTGTTGATTCGACTCCGGAATGCGGCCCGGCAGAATATCGTGGTCGAACTTACCGTAGTACTCGTAGGACTTGATTCCCAGGAAGACACAAGCCAGGCACAGCGTGGCAATCACCCATTGGCGGGCCACCATGAACTTTCGCATGTTCATGGCTTCGTGAGCCAGCACCACAAAGTAGCTCGAGAGAATCAGCACGAACGTATTCAAGCCACCCCAGAAGATCTTGATGTGGGTGACGTTGGTATCGGTCGGCCAGCCGGGCGAACCCAGGCGGCAGACGATGTACGTGCCGATGAAGGCCGTGAAGAACATGATTTCTGTTCCCAGGAACAGCCACATGCCCAGCTTGCCGTTCGGAATCGCCACACCCATCCGCAGGGGAGTTTTGGCAGGAGTTGCAGTCGTTGCGTGTGTCATGTCACGTATCTATCAGACAAAAAAACGGCACGGCCGGAAAAACGGTCCTCGACAAATCAGCCACCAGGCTCACTGCCGCGGATTGCCGCTCAAAATTTCAAGACAACAGTTGGTAGCGATCCCAAACCAATGCCCCCAGCAAGGCGGGCAAGTATATCAATGAGGTCCACAGCAACCGTCGGGCTGCAGGGACCGTCTTCAATCTCAAGAACTGTACAGACGCCACGAAATACCAGATCCCCAAGATCGTCGCGGCACCGCAATAACCAATCCCCGCCATGCCCCACTGAGCCGGCAGCCAGCTCACCGGCAGCAAGGCGAGGGAATATCCAATCGCCGTCAAACCCGTTTTCAAACCGGTCGGATCGGTGACCGGAATCATCTTCAAGCCGCCGTCCGCATAGTCCTGGCGATACAGCCAGGCGATCGCCATGAAGTGCGGAAACTGCCACAAGAACAAGATGGCGAACAGCGCGAAAGCACCAGCATCCAAGCCGCCGCCTGCGGCAGTCCAACCCAGAACCGGAGGCAAAGCTCCAGGAATGGCTCCCACGACAGTATTCAAAACCGTGTAACGCTTCAGCGGCGTGTAGACACCGGCATACAACACCAAGGTCAATGCCGCCAATCCACAGGTCAGAGCATTCACAAAGCTGGCCAGCCAAACGAGACCAACCACGGCGGTAATCGTTCCAAAAGTTGCCACTTCCCATCGGGCCAATCGGCCAGCAGGTAAAGGTCGGCGGCAGGTTCTCAACATCCGCCCGTCAATCCGATGTTCAATCAACTGATTCCAGGCACTGGACGACGCGGCTACCAGTCCGATTCCGAACATGGCATTACCGAGCAGGCCCCACCAATTGGCGTGCAGACCCGATTCGGCCGCGGACAACGCAAAACCTAGACTCACCGTGATCAGTGCGAGCACTGCGATCTTCGGCTTGGTCAATTCAATGTAATCTGCAATCCGGATCCGTAGCTTGCTGCTTACCGAGGTGTTAGGCAGGAAACCTACGTCGCGTGTGACAGCCGGTTTGGTTGTTGAGGCGAGACTCATCGTGTCCCCCCCGCTGCCAAGGCGCCCGAGTTCATCACGGCTTGAGAATTGCCTCGCGGTTGGTGTCGCAGCCACATGATCCGTATAACACGGACCAGATAGACGACCGACAGCATCCAGACCAGCATTCCAAGGACGGTATGGCCAGTGCGAGACCAGATTTGCAGCGGTGAACCCTGCTGCGCCACGTAGTCTCCAAACCCGTATTTGGCGACAAACGTCACCACGCCCAGGCAAATCTGCAGCAGGACGCAGGCGATCAACGCCCAGGCATTACGACGCAGCCAGGTTACGCCACTCGTGTAGGCGCCGACCCATAACCACATTGCCGCCAGCATGACCAGCATCGCGAAACCAATATGTTCGTAGACGGCCAATCCGAGATGCCGCAGCAATCCACCCAAAATAAACTGTAACTGAATCGTGATCACCGCAGTCACCGCACTGATGCCCGTTCCGAGATTCCAGTCGTCTGTCTTGAACTTGTCAGACTCGAACCAACTGCGGCTGGTCACCACGGCGACACAGGACATCAACGCAAACACCCACGAGGCGAACAGTCCGTGAACCATCGCCAGACCGCGGGCATCAACGACCACGCGTCGACCACCCAGCAATCCTTGTCCAATGACACTCAATAGGACAGCCACTCCGAGATATCTCACCCAGCGGCGCGATTCACCAAACCAGAGGGCCGCAGCTAAGCCGATGCTGATCACACCGACCAGCATGCCTGCCAGTCGATGACCATGTTCCAGGAACTTGTCACCCACTGATTGCAGCCAGGGATACAGAATCATGTTGTGACCGTCCGAAGACGGCCAATCACGAAACGCCATCCCGGCGTCGTGTGTCGTCACCAACGCTCCCACCGTGATCGGTAACAACAGCGCGACCGTGGCCGTCAGTACGGCAAAGCGGTGTAACCAGGGTTGGTAGCGCGGAGTCATGTTACAGGTACGATCAAAACGTTGGTGAGGACTTCGTCTTCAAAAGCAGGACGGACAGTGTAGCCGCGTTCGCCAGAACGCGGGCATATACGGCGGTTTCCCACGTTCTGGCGAACGTGGCTACAGGGTTGTTTTAATGACCGGTGGCAACAATCCCGGCTTGGGCTGACTTGGGAACGTATTCGGTCTGCATGAGGAAGTCCTTCTCGGTCAACGGCGAGGAGTACTCATAAGGACCGCGGTAAATGATCGGCAGCGATTCGAAGTTGCCGTGTCCTGGGGGCGACGGGGCCGACCATTCCAGGCCATTCGCATTCCAGGGATTCCGGCCGCACTTCTTACCGATGAAGATGCTGCTGAAGAAGTTGAACAACAGGATGAACTGAGCAAATCCCATGATGATCGCACTGACCGTGATGAACTGATTCAACGACAGCAAGTGTTCCAGGGACGGATAGTGATACGGGTCGGCCAACCGTCGCGGGAACGCAGCGATGCCCAACAAGTGCATTGGGAAGAAGGCCCCGTTGAAGGCGATGAAAGTGATGACGAAGTGGATCTTGCCCAACGTCTCGTTCATCATGCGGCCAAACATTTTCGGGAACCAGAA
>JAQGHS010000418.1 GCA_028291605.1 Planctomycetaceae bacterium
TGCCGTCGTGAGTTTCCCGTTCCCAGTCCGCGGCTATTCTCTTTTCACTCGCCCCAGGGAGCCTGTTCACGGTGCCAGGGAACGGGTGAAATCACTGATCACCCCTGTCCGGCCTGCGACGGTAACCGCTTGAACGAATTCGCCCTGGCCGTACATTATGGTGGATTTCATCCGGGTCAGTTGCTGGCACTTACCGTAACCCAGGCACTAGCCAAATGCGTGGCGTGGTTGTCCGCGGAGCCAGGACGCAATCCTGAACTGTCGCGCCCGTGGCTCGCGCAGTTGCGTGAGCGGTTGGAGCTCCTGGAGCTCCTGGGCTTGGGCTACATCCAACTGAATCGTTCCGGCAGGTCACTGTCCAGCGGCGAGGCCCAACGCCTGGCGTTGGCCGCAACATTGTCGGTACGTCTGGTCGAGGCACTTTACGTCCTTGATGAGCCGACGGCAGGGCTGCATCCACAGGAGATCGAGCAGCTCATCGAAATTCTGCGTGAGCTGCAAGCACGTCGCAATAGCGTCGTTGTTGTCGAACATGCAGCGAGCCTGATTCGCAGCGCGGACGCCGTGATTGATCTTGGCCCGGGCGCCGGTCCCGAAGGCGGCCAACTGATCCACCAGGGGACGCCGCTAACACTCCTCGAGTGCATTCCGTCAACAACGGCAGCTTATCTGTCAGGTCGCACGACGATACAGAGGCGGACAAAACGCCAACCCACCAGTTGGCTCAGCCTGAAGGGAATTCAGAATCGCACGCTGGACAACAGGGATATCGAGTTTCCATTGGGCACCCTGTGCGCGGTGACCGGAATCAGCGGTAGCGGCAAGAGTTCATTGATCCGGGACACTCTTTTTCCTGCATTATCCGCGACATTGGGTCAGCCGGTTGCTGGGGAGGCTGCCGGCACGATTCGACAGCTCCGCGGCTTCGAGGCGTTGCAGGTTGTGACCTACGTGGATCAGTCTCCACCCGAGAAATCGGGGCGCAGCAATGTCGCGACAGCCAGCGGCATGTGGGCCGAAATGCGAGCCATTCTGGCTGCCACATCCGAGGCCAAGATACGGCAGTTTACGGCCGGCACTTTCAGCTTTCACAATGCCCGCGGCGGTCGCTGTATCACTTGTGAGGGGCTGGGGACACTCGCCATCGACCTGCAATTTCTCGCAGACCTGCAGGTGACGTGCCCGGACTGTCATGGCGCGCGTTTCCGGCGTGAGGTTCTGGAGGTGAAGTATCGCGGGCTGAGCGTCGCGGAAATCCTGAAGTTGACCGTGAGCCAGGCGCTGCCGTTTTTCCGTGGCAAATCGCGATTGCAGCGCCGATTGAAGGCTTTAAAGGATGTCGGCCTTAGCTATCTGCAGCTTGGCCAGCCGATTTATTCGTTGTCCGGCGGCGAAACTCAACGCTTGCAACTCGCGACCCAAATGACTGGCCGCACGGTCGGTGCGACGCTTTATTTGCTCGACGAACCAGCTCGTGGACTGCATCCGGCCGAGATCCAGGGGTTAGTTAATTGGTTCGACGATCTCCTGAATGAGGGGCATTCGCTGATCGTTATCGAACATCGACCGGAGTTGATTGCGGTCGCAGACCATGTCGTTGAAATGTGATGGTCGCCTTCGGTGTCAGTCCTTTGTATCAAGGGACGCATCACGCAGACGTGAGACTTTCTTGGGAAAATCCCACCTCGCAACTGCGAACGCGTTTGATCGCGGAGCGATCAACGACACTTGCTGTCCGCCAAGTTGGCGTTGAAGTTAAGCGGTCTATCCGTGTAAAGTCCCTGCTCATACTCATCCGAGATTCCACCGCGAGGAACAGTACATGCTGGGCGAATTGGTAGCAGAAGCATCAGGTCAAATGTCCGGTGTCCGCGTCCTTCCGTTGTCTCCCAAAGGCGAGATTCGTACCGAAAGTTCGTTTGTCGGCAGCGGGCACCTGCTGGGCGTAGAAATTGTTGATGTCGGCACCTTCGTTCAAACTTTGCGCAGCGACGGCGTGCTGGAGGTTGAAGGAGGTAACGTGATGATTACCGGCCCCCACGGCGAAAAAGCATCGCTGAGTGGTTTTGCGCTCGGCAAACCGCTGGGTGCTGGAAATTCCGCTCATTTTGCATCGTGCGGAATCATGCGAACGACTGCCCCTCACTGGAAGCGTCTCAATGAAGTGGCCATCGTTTCCGAGTATGACGTGGACACACAAGGCAAATTCACTGTGCGTGCCTGGGAATGGAAATGAAGCGCATAGAAAATGGAAATGAAGCGCATAGAAGAAGTCGTCAGACTTCTTAGCGGCCGACGACGAAGGCCAGCATTGTTACGAATTCTGCCACGTTTTTGGGAAGACTTTGGAAACGACTGCCTACCACGAATCGGGACACGCCCTAGTCGCCATTATGCTGGGTGCCAAGGTGCGTTCCATGACCATCGATCCCGATCGAGACGATGGACCGGAGCGCTATGGCGATACTCAGATCCGCTGGCGGAAGTCGCGATTTTCGGCTCGCCAATTGGCCGAGAATGCCGTCCAAGTGTGCCTGGCGGGTCCGGTCGCTGAGATGGTTTATACCGGCGACCCTTATCACCCCGGACTGATCCCGGAGTGGGCTGCCGACTGGCAAGCGGCTTGGGTTGCGGCCGAACCTCTGCATGCCGATGAGAGGCAACGCCTGACCTATCTGGAGCAGGTTTCGATCAACCTGTATCACCTTCTGAAACGCGACGAAATGTGGGCCGCGCTCGCGGCACTCGCCGATCATCTGCTCGCCCATGAAACGCTGGAGGGGGAGGAGATTGAGGACATTGTAGGTGAGTGGTGGCCGTGAATTATGGAATCAATATTTCACGATGCAACGCCTCAGTCAAACGTACACACTCGGATTTGAGACTGGGGAGCAAAATCTTGGCGGTATCCCAGTTGCCCGTGCGGCAGGCCATTTCCATCGCGAACGCCACTGCGACACACGTCTCGGCATCAAAATTGGCGGCCAGCCCTTTCAAACTATGGGCCTGACGCGTAGCTGGTTCAACTTCCTGTTTACGAATCCCGGACTCCAAGTCTTCCAGGAGCTGACCGGAATCTTCCAGGAAGAATTGAGCCACATCCCGTAACAGACCCTGATTGCCACCGAAACGCGCCAAAGCACTGGTCACGTTCAGGACTGGTTTTTGTTGTGCTCCCGATACGGCCGACGAAAGGGTCGTCCCACTGGGAAGGGCCGCAGGGGCATCGCTCACGGCGTGGAATAGATCGAGGTCAGGAATTTTTGACGCTTCCATACGATGAGCTGTACTCCGAGTGTGAGGCAATGGAATCCAGGAACTTCGCGAATGCCGATAATCTCTTGAAACGCGTTCGACCAGTTTCACCAGTTGGTTGGCGTCAATTGGTTTTGAAATGTAACTCGTCATGCCGGCGGCCAGACAGCGTTCTCGATCTCCCCGCATCGCATGGGCTGTCATCGCAATGATGGGAACGCGAGCATAATCTTCACTGAGGCTGCGAATCACCGAAGTCGCTTGCAGGCCGTCCATCGTCGGCATCTGCACATCCATTAGAATGATATCATAGGGTGCCCGCTCGTGTAGATCGATCGCTTCGCGGCCATTGTGAGCAATATTGACATGATGCCCGCGGCGTTCGAGAATCGCCTTGACCACGCGCTGATTCGCGGGAGTGTCCTCGGCCACGAGGATATTCAGGGATAACGGTGTCGCAGAAATCTTCTCCACCGCATCGTGACGCAATTGAGGTCCGCGCAGCGCAGTCATGATGGCATCCAGCAACATTGACTGCGACACCGGCTTTTCCAAATAGGCGTTGACCGACAAATTCTGGCAACGCTCTTCGAAGGTATTGCGGTCTGCGGATGACAACATCAGGATTTTGGCACCCGCCCCCAATCCCCGATCCTGCAGAGTTTCGATCAGTGTAAACCCGTCGAGAACGGGCATCAGTCCATCCACAATCAACAGCGAGTAGGGATGTCCCGCCAGCACGGCCTGCTCGATTTGCCGCAGTGCGGAAGGACCATCAGCCACGGCCAATGGTTTCATCGACCAACTGTTCAACGATTGTTCCAGGATCCGACGATTCGTTGCGTTGTCATCGACAATCAACACCTGTAGATCCCGCAGTTCACGGACGATCGCCTCGTCCTCATTGTGGACCTCAGGTAGTACACGACAGCGTAGCGTGCAAAAGAAAGTCGTCCCCTCACCCGGATGGCTTTCCAGCCAGATCTTGCCGCCCATGCGTTCCACCAGTTCACGGGAGATGGATAATCCTAAACCAGTGCCCGTAAAGCGGCGCGTGGTCGATGCATCCACCTGAGTGAATGGCGCGAAGATGCGTTTCTGATCTTCCACGGCGATACCGATCCCGGTGTCACGTACGCTGATCAGCAACTGGACTTCCGAGTCTTGACGCGATTCAACCGAAACCCGTACGACGACCTCACCCTGCTCGGTGAATTTGATTGAATTACCAGCCAGATTCATCACGATTTGCCGGATGCGGCGAGCATCGCCTTCCAGACGGTCGGGTACGTCCGCTTGCACATCACAGGCCAGTTCCAAGCCCCGTTCATGAGCGCGCAAGGAAAGAATCCGCATCGCCTCTTCCAGCGTCTGGCGGATGCTGAAGGGCTGCGGATCGAGTTCGAAACGTCCCGCTTCCATACGCGAAAAATCGAGCAGGTCATCCAGCAATGACAGCAATACATGGGCCGATTCACCGGCCGTAGCCAGATAGTCCTGTACGATCGGAGCCAGACCGTCGGTGGCCAGGGAAAGCTCGACCATGCCAATGATCGCATTCATCGGCGTACGCAACTCGTGGCTGACATTCGCCAGAAACTCGTTCTTCGTCTTGCTGGCAGCCTCTGCAGCACGCGTGGCCTGTTTGAGATCATCTTCCCGGCGACGCCAGCGGGAGTTATCCCGCTCGATACTGGAAGTGCCCACGACGTTACCAGCGGCATCGCGTATTGGTGAGACTGTCATGGTCACGTCGATCTTTCGGCCATCGTTTCGACGGCGAACTGTCTCAAACTGCTTGAATTCCCCGCCGTAGTGGGCAATATCACCCAGTTCGGGGGTGGGGTTCCCGAGTTGTTCCGGAATGAGCATGCGGGCCGACTGTCCGATCGCTTCTCGGGCGGTATAGCCGTAAGTGGCTTCTGCTCCAGCATTCCAACTGGTGATGATGCCGTCCAAGGATTTGCCAATGATCGCGTCGTAAGTCGAGTCAACAATCGCGGCCAACTGCAACCGCACTGCTTCCCACCGCTCCGCTCCAGCGCTACGCTGGTCGGCGATTGCCTCGCGGAAGTGAATCACATCGATAGGACTACCACTGAGCGGCAGTCGCTGCACTGCAATTTCTAAAGACATACGCTGACCGGCGCAAACCGAAGCCGAGATCGGTGACCACACACACTGCGATTCGGTAACGAGCCCTGCTTCCACGCATCGTTGAAGCAAGCCGGTAGTCTGCAGTCGATCATCTGGGGCGACAATAAGATCAACCAGCGGCTTGCCAACCACTTCGTCGGCGGTCCAGCCGAAGAGCTCATCTGCTCGCCGGTTCCTGTCGAGAATCACTCCGGACAAATCGGTAGTCACCACCGCATTGGGGGAGGACTCGAAGATGGCATGCAATCTCTCATCTTTTGAGTACACGTCGCACCGCGGCCGCTTTTGTTACTTGCAACATCCAGCCGACCCCTAGAACGCCATTTCGTTTCGAAGAGCATTATTCGATGACGGATCCCGCTGGCTGGTCGTGCAAGACGGGGGTTCCGTGCTCGACTTTCCGGAGCACTTCTTTACCTCGATCTATCGCACGCTCCGTATCATGCTCGATTTTCTGCGTCTCAATCGTAACCGATGCCTGGTTGCCATTCTTTGCGAAAGTTAACCAGCCAGCCAACACCATCAGCAATGCAATAACAACCAGTATTAATATGGCTCTCATGATCTAATTCTCTGATTCCAATTCGGTACTGCAGCTACCGCGTGCCGCCTCTTGCCAGCCGACGATAAACTGATACCGAAACCCATCCCACGATCCCAATGCAAGAACGGCGGAGAGCAACTCGAAGGTCACCCACCTGCCGTTCTGTAGTATTTTCTTACTGTCCCGCTACACACTGATTCTGCCGCGTCCTCCAGCCAACAGCGTGATCAAGAAGAGGACGATAAAGACCACGAACAAGATCTTGGCGATACCGACTGCGGTACCAGCGACGCCACCAAAGCCCAAGATTGCCGCGATCAACGCGATGACCAAAAAGGTAAGTGCCCAGCTCAACATGACAAGTCTCCTTAAAAATTTGTATAGCGATCCCCGAAGTCATTCAGCGATCTAACATGTGGTTTGATCCGAAATGCAAAATCTGGCTCAGTAGTCAGATGTAGTTTTTTTATTGGTCGCGTCGATCTCGATCTTTTTGTCGCCCTGCGACTTGATCTCTACGCCCTTATCACCCGTCGGCGAAGTCGTTTTATTGACTTCCAGGTTGAAGCCTGGAACTTGAATCTCGACGACTTTCTCTTTTCTCTCACAGCCCCCAAGTCCAGAAACAGCAACAATGGAGACAATTAAGAAGATGGCGCCCCGAGACGTCGATTGATGCTTCTCGGACAGCTTCATGATTCGTTCCAATGAGGATTCCGTTGGTTCCCGGCGAGAGCTTTGACATTCGTCGCAAGGCGAGAGAGATATAAGGCACGGATCGTGCCAAATGTGTGCGGCTGGCCACAGAGGGGCCGATGAATATCCCTAACCGACTATGCACAAATCACTTGCAAAGAAGGGGGAAGAACTCGCACGGAGCCCATTCAGATTTCAGGCGGTATGTCGACAATCCGCTCGGTCGTTAGAAGCGCAGCGCGGTAGGCTGTGAATCACACGTGTGTTCGAATTGCGACACTGCCTAATCGGATCGATCGGATCGACCGCGATATCGCCGACGCGCCTGAAGCAGGTAAGCAGACAACGTCATGCTGTAGGATGAGCATTCTTTCCCGTCTGCGAGTTCGAAGCACCAGTCGAGACGGGCAGGAGTGCCCGTCCTACGAAAAACTCGTAGTCAGTCGTTCTCACCATCAATCGAAACATTCTTATCCAACTGGATATTGAATGCCGCAATTCGATCGCGAACCTTGCCGCGAGTGATCCCCAGGATCTCTGCAGCGCGCGATTGATTGCCATCGGTGGCCTGTAAAACTCGAGTAAACAGGAACCGCTCCATCATTTCGACGGTCTTGGCATAGAGATCAGTCGTGTCAGCCTGCAATTGGCTCTCGACAAATGTCCGCAGATCGGACGCGGGCAGTCCATCGTTGATGGACACGGCAGCTTGCCCCGAGGCACCTCCACGAACTTCAGGGGGCAAAAACTCCGGAACAATGACCGTACCGGTCGTCTGCAGCACTGTCTGCCGCATTACGCTTTGTAATTCACGGACGTTGCCGGGCCAGGAATAGCGACTGAGAACTTCCAAAGCCTCGGGCGAAATCCCTTCAATCTCCGGCTTATCCAAGTCACGTGCGGCCCGCGACAAATAGTGCTGCAGCAGCAATGGAACATCTTCCGAACGCTTGCGTAGCGGCGGCAGATTGATCGTGACTCCATTCAAGCGGTAGAGCAAATCCGACCGAAATTCGCCATCTTCCACCATCGATTCCAGATCACGGTTCGTCGCGGCAATCAGTCGCACATCGGTCTGAATCGTCTCATTTCCACCGACTCGTTCGAACCGTTGCTCCTGCAGCAACCGCAGCACTTTGCTTTGCACCAGGGGCGACATGTCACCAACTTCGTCCAGAAACAGCGTGCCACCGCTACATTGTTCAAACTTGCCGACCCGGCGCCGTTCCGCCCCAGTAAACGACCCTTTTTCGTGACCGAACAGCTCGCTTTCCAGCAATGTGTCGGACAGAGCAGCACAGTTCACAGCCATGAAGGGCTGTTCGCGACGTGAGCTGTGCTGATAGAGAGCACGAGCCACCAATTCCTTGCCGGTTCCACTTTCACCGCGAATCAACACTGTGACGTTCTGTCGCGAAACTCTGCCGATGGATTTAAAAACTTCCAACATCTGTGAGCCGCGGCCGACAAACATGTCGCCTTCGGTTGTCGGTGCATCAGTAATGGGGATCGCCACCGGTACGTTCATCAGGCGGCGTGTTTCCAACGCCTTGATGACGAGCGATTTCAACTGCGGCAGATCGAGCGGCTTCGCAACGTAATCGTACGCCCCCAATTGCATTGCTTCGATCGTCGTCTCACTGCCGGCCTCCGACGTGATAAAGATCACGGGTAACCGACGATCCAGGGCCTGCACCTGTTTAAAGACTTCCAAACCAGACATCCCAGGCAGCATGATATCCAGGAGGATCACGTCGGGACGTTCAGAGGCGACCGTCGCTAGCGCCTCTTCGGCGCTGCGTGCAGTCAGAACTTCGGCATCGTCGATCAGCGACTTCTGGACCATGTGCAACACGGTGCGATCGTCGTCCACGACCAAGACTTTTCGCATCTGAACTGATCCTGAAGAAGTTTCCGCTCGCTCACTCACTGCTCAGCCCCGATTCTCCGAGTGCTCTGCCTCGGATTTTGGAATAATTGATTGCCGATGTTCCTGGAATGGATACTGATTGTCCGTGCTATCATCGCAAGTGAACCACAGGGAAACAATCTCACCTCAATAATGTAACCGACTTAGGTGTTCGCGCCAGAAGGGTACATGTTACCAGAACCTGAGACGGTACATGGTTTTACCTCAAATCTGCGACGAAATCAAAACCAGAGGGGCACGGTGACCGTGGCCGGCACCGGCTAACGCCTTTCCGGAGATTCTGTTCCGGAAAGACCAACTTTAGGTGTTGACCAGAAGGTCGCGATGCCGCGTCGCACAGGCCCTGCGCAATGACCTTAGCATTGGCCATCAGCCTGTCAAACATGCCGAAGAAGCAGGCTGGAAGCCTCTCCGACGGGCAGAACAATTCCTGCTGATCGCGGAAGTACGCTACAAGACAGGATCCTCGAAATTGATCGTCGCCAGCCCGTTCGCAGCGAACAAGGCATCCAGATCGCCGGTTGACGTCAAACGAATCACGGCGGCACTGGATCCACCCTGGTCATCGGTCACCGCGGTCCCGGCGACCACAATATCATTCGTCGAAGGATCGATGGCCACTCCATATGCCACATCGGCTCCATCTCCAGTCAGATCAATCGGCATTAATACTTGACCGTCTACGCCAAACCCCGGATCAATGGATCCGTTAGGAGTCAGTCGGACCACTCCGTAATCGTAGTTTCCGGTGTCGGTCAACTGGACAAATCCAGCCAGAACCAGGCGCCCATTTGCTTGTGGTGTAATGGCGAAGGCCTCGTCATCGCCAGTTCCGCCCAAATCGAAGGCAGCCGTCTGCCGGCCATCTTTACTGAAGGTCTTGTCGAGGTTGCCGTTACTCTTCAATCGCACGGCGGCGAAATCAAAATTGCCGTCGAAGTCCACCTGAGCAAAGCCACCCATTACAATGTCGGTCCCTTGCAGTGCCACCGACGTCGCCCCATCGTCACGAGCACCGCCGAGATTGAAGGCCACCGTTCGCTTACCCGTTCCGGCGAACGACTTGTCCATTTCTCCCTTGGCGGTAACGCGAGCAACAGCGAAATCATAGTTCCCCGACCGACTTACCTCAGCACTACCGGCAACAACAATAGCGCCATTCGGCTGCACGACAAGGCCCGTAACCTCATCGCGCCGCGCCCCCCCGTTGTTGAACGCAATCGTCTTCAGTCCGTCGCCGCTAAAGGCCGCATCCAGAACTCCATCAGCAG
>JAQGHS010000423.1 GCA_028291605.1 Planctomycetaceae bacterium
AGCACCCTATGTCATGGTCGGAACTCAGACGTTTTCCACAGCGTGCCTGTTCGCTGGATTATGACAGTGAAATGCTGATCGTGGCGGAGGATTCTAATGGGGATTGGGTCGGAGTCGCGTTCATCCAGCGACAGTACCGCACAAAGCCAGCGTCCGTGAGTGTCGAGGTGACTGAGGCCGCGAGAGATGCGGGTTTGGGCACACTTCTTGAACAGCACGCCGCGGAGATCCTTAAGGGCTGGAACGTATCCGCGGATGGACGATAGTGCTGTCGTCTCACACCGTTGCCGATTCCCCCGGCAGCGCTTCGAAGCCGGAGACCAGATCAAACAATTCCTCGTCAATCGAACCCTGCCGCAACCGATGGAACGATTGGTTTAACGTTCCGAGCATTTCGTCGATGTTTTTTTCGGCGCGTCGCATCGCGGCCAGTCGACTGGTGTTTTCGCTCGCGAGGGACTCGGCGCATGCCTTGAACAACGAGACGAACAGGTACTCACGGAGCAGGGCGGGAAGAGTGTTGTTATACGCATTCAGCAGGACGGGCAGACTGCGAGTCGGCCAGGGAGTTTGTGACAGATCGTGATACCACTGACGGTCGATCGGCAGCACTCGCTGACTGGTGGGTTCGTAGGCTGCTTCCGATAAGGGGCGATTATGGAATAAGTAGAATTGGGACACCTTTCCCGCTTCACGTTGAGTCTCAACGTCAGTCAAGATCTGCCCGATCAACGGAACGATTGCCGCGACCGAGTTCGGTGTGGTGAATAGTCCGGCCGGCTGCAATCCGGCATCGGCAATTCGAGATTGCATTCGCTCGCCAACAACCCAAATCGTTTTTTTGCCAGGTAGTGCTGCCAGTTGCGTGCTGGCGAACTCGGCCAGCCGCTCGTTGAATTGACCCACCAACCCCTGATCCGAGCCGAAGATGACGGCTCCGATCGTGTCGGTGGGTTCATTTTCGCCTGCAACCAACGCGGCTCCATTTTCACGGAAGGCGGCCACTAGACCCAACTCCACGGTCCGATAGTATTCGCCTAACGCGGCCACCGCCCGTTCGAACTGACCGATGCTGGATGCCGCCAGGGCCTTCATGGCGCGCACGACACCATCGAGCTTGTCAGCTCCATCGATTTGGCGACGCAGGCTTTCCAGAGTTTCGGTCATGATGGTTTCGCAAATGGGGCAAGTGCCGCGCCGGCGAGAGCGAGAACGGTGGCTTGATCCGTGTCCCCCAGGCCCGTTGAGGACGAGAATCGCTGACAGACATCTTGCGGAAGATTGGCGGCCGCAGCATACAGTGCCAATTGAGCTGCACGCATCCGTTCGAGCGGTACTTTATCAAACAGCCCATTCGTCAAAGCGAGCAACAGGCAGACTTGGCAAGTGACCGAAACGGGCTCGAATTCGGGTTGCTGCAGGCAGGCACGAATGCGTTGGCCATGCTCGATTGTCTTGCGTGTTTCCTCATCCATGCGGGTTCCGAACCGGGCAAACGTTTCCAGTTCTTCGAATTGTGCATAGGCCAGTTTGAGATCTCCCGCGATGGCCCGATAGGCCGCAAATTGAGCCTTCCCGCCGACGCGTGAGACCGATTTCCCGACGTCGATGGCCGGCAAGACGCCCAGCTCGAATAATGCTGGCGAGATGTAGAGCTGACCATCGGTGATAGAGATCAAGTTGGTTGGAATATAGGCCGCGATGTTCTGGGCCTCGGTTTCGACAATCGGCAATGCCGTCAATGATCCGCCACCCAGGTCATCGCGCAAGCGGGTGGCTCGCTCCAGTAGACGTGAATGAATGTAGAAGATGTCGCCCGGAAAGGCCTCGCGTCCTGGTGGTCGTCGCAGTAGGAGTGATAATTCGCGATAGGCACGGGCGTGATTCGTGAGATCGTCGAAGACAATCAACACGTCGCGCCCCTGTTCCATGAAGTATTCAGCAATGCTGGTGGCAGCATAGGGAGCAATGTATTTCAGTCCGGGAGGGTCGTTGCCTTCACTGACGACCACTAACGTGTATTCGAGAGCACCCTTCTCTTGAAGTGTTCCGATGACCTTAGCGACAGCCGAAGCACGCTGGCCAATCGCGCAATAAATGCAGACGACGTTCTGATCCCGCTGATTGAGAATGGTGTCGACGGCGATCGTGGTCTTGCCGGTTTGTCGATCACCTAGAATGAGCTCGCGCTGGCCACGGCCGATGGGAATCAGCGCATCGATCACCTTGACGCCAGTCTGGAGTGGAACGGTGACCGGCGCGCGATCCATGATGGGACGGGCGGGACGTTCAATCGGCAATCGGCTCTGAAAGACAAGTGGCCCTTGATCATCCAGGGGCTGGCCCAAAGGATTGATGACGCGACCGATCAGTCCCTCGCCGACGGGTACGTCCATGACGCGGCCGGTGCGTTCGACCTGATCGCCGGTCCGAACTTGTCCGCATTCGCCCAGCAGGACGACACCAATTTCCCCTTCATCCAGGTTAAAGGCGACACCCTGCAAACCACCAGGAAAACGCAGCAATTCCTCGAATCCGGTACCGGGTAAACCGGAGACTTTGGCAATGGCGTTCGAGATGCTAGTAACGGTCCCGATTTCACGCGGCGTCAAGCGCGGCGCGAACGCATCTCTCGCCCGACTCATTTCGCCGTAGGCACGCTCGACAGTCGTTCGCAATTCGTCAGACAGTTGCTGGTAAGGCATGTTGTTCCATGTTGGATGGAGAAGGTTCCGGGACAAGCTCGCGGAGACTCTGCTCGAGGGTGGCCAGATAGTCCGCGACGCTCCAGGAGATCTTGTGGCCATCAAACACGATTTCGATGCCGCATAAGTTTTCTGGAACCGTCTCGAAACGCGGCACGCTTTGAATCCCAAGGGTCTCGGCAAACGCAGCCTGGATCAAATCTCGCTGAACTGGATTCAATTCCGTTCCGCTACGGACCTGAACTGGATGTGCTGCCGCATCGGATAACGTACTCAATTTTGCCTTCTCGGCTGGATCGAGTTCGTGCAGCCGACGAATCAGGACGGCCAGGATTTGATCTTCCAGATTCGCGTTGGCCAGATCCTGCAGAGTTCGGCGAGTCATGGCGAACACTTCGCGCTGCGTGCGTTGAATGATCTCGCGCTGCCACGCCTGCCATTCCTGTTTGAGCTTCTCGGTAAACCCGTCGCGCAACGTCGCGGCCGCCGTGCGAGCTTCCTCAAGCAGCCGCAACCTTTCGAGTTTGACTTCTGCGGTCATCTTGCGGACCAGGGATTCGCGTTCTTCATTGAAGACTTCGTTCTTGTGCTGAAAGTCCTCGCGTTCGAGGCGCGCTGCCGCTTTCTGCTGTTCGGCATCCTGCAGTTGCGCCGCGATCCGTTGCTCGCGCGTCGCAATGGCGTCGAGGATTGGCCGATACAGAAAACGCTTCAACAACCAGACCAGCAGCAGGAAGTTGACCAGCTGGGCACCGACAGTGAACCCATCTAACAGCATGGCTCACTTACTCCCTGCTTGGGCGATGACGTGAGTCCAGAACGGATTGGCAAAAATCAGGATCATCGAGACTACGAAACAATAAATGGCCGTGGATTCGATCATCGCCAGGCCAACGAACAATGTCCGTGTGATCGTGGGTGCGGCATCGGGTTGCTGGGCCAGTGAATTCAAGGCGGTCGAGATCGCCTTGCTTTCGCCGAGTGCCGGGGCGATGCACCCAATACACGTACTGAAACCGGCCACGGCAATCGAGGCGATTGCGATTGAGGTCGTGTTGTCCATATCAGATCCTTTCGAAAACCTTCGTACGAGGTCAAGCCTCGCGTGTGCGCGTTGCGGCCGCGATATAAACGGTCGCCAAGATGCTGAAGATGTAAGCTTGAACCATTCCTGTGAGCAAACCGAGTGCCGTCATCAGCATGGGCAAGATCAGCGGTGCAATAGTCAGAAGAATTCCGACGATCATTGCCCCGCTCATCATGTTTCCGAACAAGCGGATCGCCAGCGCCAACGTGCGCGACACTTCGCCGATGATGTTGAACGGCAACATGATAAACGTGGGCTTCAAATATGACTTGAGATAATTGAGGAGCCCATCGTCCGCGATCCCATACATCGGCACGGCGATGAAGACGCAGATCGCCAGCGCGGCGGTCGTCGACAATGACCCAGTGGGAGGTTCAAACCAGGGTATGATGGTGCCCAGGTTGGCCCCCGCGATGAACAGAAATAATGTCCCGATAAAGCCCAGGTATTTCTGTGGCTGTCGCAATCCGACTTCTTCGATCTGCTTCACAATCCCCGTCACCAGGATTTCGAGAAAGCATTGCCAGCGGGAAATTGTGATGTCACTCGTCAGATGGCGCGTAATTAAGAGTGATCCCATGGTGAGAAACAGGATCACGCCCCAGGTTGAGGCAATTGTCCCGTTGAGTTTCACCCATTCATATTGCCAGAAGATCAGCTCGTCACCGCTCAGACGCATGCTTGGTCTCCTTGTGATGTTGCAGACCCAGTTTCACCAGCGAAGGCATATGGGTGAAGACAATGACCCGCGCCAACAGGAATCCCACGAGGCAGGCCAGAAGTCGGTCCCAGTGGCCTGCTGAGATCAATATAAATCCGCTGATCGCGAGGCTCATTCGCACAATCAGGCTGATCAGAAACCACAATTCGGGACGCGCGGATTTGAATCCCTGAACGATAGTTAATAACAATCCACCGAAAAACACGGCACCCAGCAGGGCACCGCCGGCGAATGGCAAAATCCAGGTATTAAGCATCATCGTGCTCCTCTTCGCGCCGCATTTCGGCCTCTTCCTGTGCGACCCACCGCCAGGCATTCCAACAACCGACTGCCAATCCCAATACCAGTAGAGTCAACGTCCAGGAATGCGTCGCGGGATAATGTTTGTCGAGCCAGATCCCCAGGGCAACTCCCATCAACATCGGCGCTGCCACCGACCAGCCAATCAGTCCCGTCATTGCAAAGCCAAACCAGATGCTGCGAGTCCCGTGACGGTGAGCTCGCAGCTTGCGCTGTTCCTTCGAGCCGATTTTGTCGCTGAGTCCTGGTCTTCGGGGTGACTTGTCTGGCGGTTGTTCAGACACGTTTGATTTCCACAAAGCGTCGAATAAAGCTGCTTTCGAGTTTCGCTAACACCGATCGCACGTTTCGCTCACGCTCATCAAGATTCACAAATTCCCGTTCGACCGCTTCCCGAAGCTTTCCGAGATCGGTCCCTCCAATGGCATTCCGGACCGAGATCAGCACGTTTTTGCCCGCTTTCACCAACACTCCCTCATCGACGGCAATGTAAATCTCTTCACCAGAGGCCGGCTCGAACATCAGGATTCCGGGGACTAAAGGTGCGACGCAGTCCAGTCGTTGGGGCAACAGTCCGTAGGATCCCTCCTGTGTCTCGACCACGATACGCTTTATATCCGATCGATCGTCGAATACCTGGAATGGCAACAGGACTTTCAAATGCATTAAATGCGATTCCATGAGCCGTTCTACCGTTCGATTTGGCGGCAGCGAATTAAAGGGGACAGCGAATCAATGCGCATTAGAATGGATGTAACACGGACCCTCCCCATTCGCTGTCTCCTTTAATTCGCTGCCGAAATGAATGTCACTTAGGATGTTTCCGCTTGGCCTCGCTGATCGGCCCGATCATGTACAACGCACTTTCTGGATAGTCGCTAAATTCGTCTTTCAGGATTCGCTCGCAACCGTCCAGGGCTTCTTCGCGGCTGACGAGTTTGCCAGGCAAACCGCTGAATTGCTCGGTGGTGAAGAAGGGTTGAGTCAGAAATCGTTCCAGTCGGCGAGCTCGCAGTACCACGCTACGGTCCTCCTGAGAGAGCTGTTCCAGTCCCAGCATGGCAATGATGTCTTTCAGTTCTGCATACTGGGCGAGAGTCCGCCGCACATCTTGCGCCAACTGATAATGGCGTTCACCGACAATCCCAGGTGTCGCCATTTTCGAGCTGGACTGCAGCGGATCGACCGCAGGTAACAATCCTTCGCTGGCCCGTTTCCGCGACAACACGATAGAGGCTGACAGATGTGAAAAGGTATGGACGGCGGCCGGATCGGTGAAATCATCTGCTGGGACATAGACCGCTTGAATCGAAGTGATCGCGCCCGTTTCGGTGTTCGCGATCCGTTCTTCCAGTTGTGATAGTTCGGTGCCCATCGTCGGCTGGTATCCGAGCCGCGAAGGCATCTGACCCATCAGCCCAGACACTTCCGAGCCCGCCTGGATGAAGCGAAAGATATTGTCGATCAGCAGCAGGACATCGCGGTGTTCATCATCACGGAAGTATTCGGCCATCGTCAGCGCGGCGTGCCCCACTCGGAAGCGGCTGCCGGGGGGCTCATTCATCTGCGCGAAGATCATCACCATATTGGGCAAGACTCCGGCCGCCTGCATGTCGTGGTACAACTCTTGTCCCTCACGGCAGCGTTCGCCAATCCCGCAAAAGATGCTGACCCCTTGCTGGTGTCCGACCATATTGTGAATCATCTCGGTCAACAGCACGGTCTTTCCGACACCGGCCCCGCCGAACAATCCCGCCTTGCCGCCGCGTTCTAACGGCACCAGGACATCAATCATCTTGATGCCCGTTTCGAAGACTTCCGACTTCGTCGAGCAGCGTGAAAGTGCCGGTGGCGACTGATGCACAGAGCGCCATTCCACCTCATCGGGAGGGGGCAGGCGATCGATCGGATTTCCGAACACATCGAACATCCGCGACAGGATTCCGCGCCCCACGGGGGCCCGCAGTTCGCCACCGGTATCGACCACCCTCATCCCACGAGCCAGCCCCTGCGTGGGGGTCAAAGCAATCCCGCGCACCCGGGATTGATCAAGTTGAGTCAGGACTTCGATGGCGATCTCACCTTCGGTCCCCGCTCGCAGCAAGGTATGGATCGGGGGCAGACGTCCTTCAAACTGGACGTCTACGACACTGCCGCGCACGGAGATCACCAGGCCGGAATTGGACTCGTTGGCGGAAAGGATCATGTCTGCTCGCTGGAATGACCGAAACCGCGCCGACTCAGGATTTGTCATCAATCTGAAGTACGTGCGGGGCAACGACGGGGGCGCTCGTAGTACGCCCGTCGCCGCATTCAACGCACAATGGGTGCCGAATCAAGAAATTCGCCCCCTTCGCCGTGGCGGGCTCGCAACAAGATCGCCGAGAGGTACGGGGTGTGCGATCGCGTCTCATGTCCATGGGACAGTGTGTCAGATCCGCTCACTACCTGCGTTGTTGCAGGGATTTCGTTCGGTTGCGAAGTGACGACAAGATCGTCGCCCGAAGCGCATTGACTTGAGCCTTGCGTCTCTAAACCTGCGAGAATCTGGACTACCCCCAATGCGCCGAAAACGAAACGTTAATGCGCTCCCGGCGCTCCATCTGATGACTGAGCTGCCGCCTGGGCCATGTTGAGACCGACAAGTTGAGCCACCAGCACGGCCATATAGAACTGGCCAAACATTGCTTCGATCCATGCCAATGACGCCGCAACGGGGCTGGTGGGAAGAATGTCCCCATAGCCAATCGTAGTCAGCGTGACGAAGCTGAAATAGTTGAACACGAAGCGTTTCGCGTGGGGATCCGAGATGCTGGCTACGAGATTCGTATTCATTTGAAACGAATTGGGGATCAGCAATTCGGTCAGGATATAGAGATTGCCCCACGCTATGCCGACCAGCAGGTAACCACACACCGCGCCCAGGACGTCATCGAACCGAATGACCTTCTGCTCAAAAATGCTGCGCAGAATCACCACAAATCCGAAGCTGAGCAGAATCGGCATGGCTGCGTGAAAAACGACCTCGTGGCGAGTCCAATTGCCGATGACGGCAGTCATTCCGAAGAACAGACCAATGACTCTTTCGTACCGGCGATGAAACACGGCCAGGATGATCGACACCACCAGGATGCTCAGTAACAAGTCATAGACAAACAATCCGACCAGCTTGCCGTGTGCGAAGGGTTGAATAAACAGGCATCCCGTCAGCACCGACAACAATAATAAATGCTTTCTCGCTCGCAGTGCTTCGCGCAGGCTAGGGGGTTGCCTGATCTTTGTCGGGCTCGTCGAGGATGACATGTCTGAGGGGCACTCCGGTTCAAGATCGATGCGGCTGTGCTCCGCGATATTTAAATAGCTTTGCGTGAAGTTGGGACAAGGCTCTTGCCACTGTTTCATGACCGTACTCGGTCATTAAGCAGTGCTCCCCAGCGACCATCTGCAAATCCGCGAATCACAGTTGAAGACAGCACTGCTTAGCGACCGAGTACAGTCGCGAAACAGTGGCACGAAACAGGGTTTGTCCCAGGATCATGCAAGGTTATTTAGATCGGGCAGTTCCACCAACACGGCCAGCACTTGCTATTGTGCGACAACCTGCGGCACGGGCGCCGCGCTGCCCGCGGCAGGATGAGCCACGTTCTCGGTATAAGCCTTCTTGCCAGACTTGAGCATGTCCTCTGGCGAACCCTTGGCGAAGCTGTACAGCAACCGTGCCACGACCCCCGTCCAACCGGTTTGATGGCTGGCTCCCAGGCCCGCCCCGTTGTCTCCGTGAAAGTATTCGTAGAACAAGATGTAATCTCGCCAGTGCGGGTCGGTTTGAAACTTCTCGGTTCCCCCATAGACCGCACGGCGGCCGGCTTGATCTCGCAAGAAGATATTCGACAAGCGTCGGGCGATCTCATCGGCCACTTCATAGAGCGTCATGAACTGGCCTGACCCTGTGGGACATTCAATCTTAAAATCGTTGCCGTAGTACAGATAGTACTGCAGCAGCGATCGAATGATCAGCACATTGACCGGCATCCAGATCGGCCCGCGCCAGTTCGAATTTCCGCCGAACATGCCGCTGTCTGATTCGCCTGGCAAATAGGCGACGCGATATTCCTGGCCCTCGACGTGAATTGTGTACGGATGGTCGACGTGATAACGCGATAGCGACCGAATCCCATACGGGCTTAAGAATTCGTTCTCGTCCAGCATTTTCGCCAGGACGCGGCGCAGTTTGGTTTCGTCCATGACCGAAGCGAGCATGCGGTTGGCGTAACCCAGTTGATTGGGATTATGAATGTTGGCGATCAATTCCGGGCGGGCACCGATGAACCGTTGGAAGCGCTCGATGATCTCGGGGTACATCGCCCGCATTTCGCCTTCCAGCACCGTTGCGGCACACAACGGCAACAGTCCGACCATGGAACGGACCTTAAGATGTTGCGCCTCGCCATTCGGTAGACGAAGTACGTCATAGAAGAATCCGTCTTCCTCGTCCCACATCCCCTTGTCCGATCCCAGGTGCATCATCGACGACGCAATCCAGAGGAAGTGCTCGGTGAACTTCAGCGCCATCTCTGCGTAGTCTGGATCTGTTATGGCCAGCTCGACGGAGATCTCCATCATGTTCTGGCAATACAGCGCCATCCACGCAGTACCGTCAGCCTGCTCGAGGTGTCCCCCTGTCGGCAGCGGCGCACTACGATCAAATACGCCGATATTGTCGAGACCCAAGAAGCCGCCTTCGAAGACATTGCGGCCCGTGCGGTCTTTGCGATTAACCCACCATGTAAAGTTTAACAGTAATTTCTGGAAGCAGCTCTTCAGCCACTCCCGGTCTCCCTCGCCGTTCCGAGCTTTTTCGAGGCGGTAGGTATAGATCGTCGCCCACGCATGCACGGGCGGATTCACATCCCCAAAGTTCCACTCGTAAGCGGGAATCTGGCCGTTGGGGTGCATGTAGCGTTCTTGCAGCATCAACTTCAACTGCTGCTTACCGAAGTCGGCGTCGACAATGGTCAATGCCAGCGCATGAAATGCCAGGTCCCACGCGGCGTACCAGGGATACTCCCACTTGTCCGGCATCGAGATCACATCGCCGTTATACATGTGATGCCAATGCTCATTGCGCGGCGGCGTCTTGCGCGTCGACTTGAACGGATCCGAGCCCCGTTCTTCCAGCCATTTGTCGACGTCGTAATGATAAAACTGCTTGGTCCACATCATCCCGGCCAGGGCCTGCCGCATCACGTTGGCCTGATCTGCGTTCAAAGCGGCAGGTGTTAGTGCCCGGTAGAACTCGTCCGCTTCCGCTTTCCGCGCTGCGAAGACATCATCGAAATGTCGGCCGAATGGGTTGGCCCCGCTGCCGTTATTCTGGGGCAGGTCCGCTGGCGCCACGTGCGACAGCCGCAAACGAATCACGACTGATTCGCCGGCAGGCACTGTGACGTCATTGTCAGCCGCGACTTTCGTCCCCTGCTGTTGTGGATTCACTGCCTCAGGCTGGCCATGAATGACATAATTGTGAAACGCATCTTTCACATAGGGGCTAGGGTTGGGGACGCCGAAGATGCGTTCGGTATTGGTATCATTTTCCGTGAAGAGCAGGGGGGCGTCCCCCTCGGAATAGAGATACCAATCTCCGATCTTGGGATCGACCCCCTTGACGACACCATACGTTGCAGTCCGGGCCTCCAGAGCCAATGTGGGCCGCGCGACAGCCGGACCCGACCACGACCAGACATTACGGAACCACAGCGTCGGCAGCACTCGCAAGCTGGCCGCCTCGGGACCGCGATTGTGAATGCTGATGCGGACCAGGATGTCGTCCGCGGCTTCCTTGGCGTACTCCACGAAGACATCAAAGTAGCGATCTTCGTCGAAAATCCCGGTGTCGAGTAACTCATACTCGAACTCCTCGCGCGTCCGCTTGGCACTCGTCTGCACCAGATCGTCGTACGGATAGGCCCGTTGCGGGTACTTGTAGAGATACTTCATATACGAGTGCGTCGGCGTACTATCCAGATAGAAGTAGTACTCCTTGACGTCCTCGCCGTGATTGCTCTCGCTGTTGATCAGTCCGAACAGGCGTTCCTTCAGAATTGGATCCTGACCGTTCCACAAAGCCAACGCAAAACAGAGCCGCTGCTTGTGATCCGAGATACCCGCGATGCCATCCTCACCCCAGCGATAGGCCCGCGACCGCGCCTGGTCGTGGGTAAAGTAGGCCCAGGCGTTGCCCCCTTCGCTATAGTCCTCGCGGACGGTTCCCCATTGCCGTTCACTGAGGTACGGTCCCCATTGCTTCCATGGAGCCGTCCCCTCCCGATCTGCCACCAGCCGGAGTTCTTCCGTATTCATGACGCACTTTCACTCTCTCGAATGTCTATCTCAATAGGAGCACTGACAAACGGGTGGAAAGATCTGCCGTTAAAACAGACATTGCCGCTCGCTGAGAATCTTCGCGAATCGTTTTGATTGAATTCTGATCGAACCGGAATGGGGCGTAGACTGCCAACGAAGTGAGCCCCATCGGGCTATGTTCAGAATATCATCTTTGACATCAAGATGGCATTGGGGAGGGGAAGAAAATCAGCCATTTGTTTGCCGGTCCTTGCCCCATTGCCGCGTCCACTTCTTGATCTCTCGTTGGTACGCTGCCGCCGCCTGGCGATTTTCCTGTGTGAGATTGTCCACTTTAAAGACCCACTCGGTAATCTCACGTACCAACTCTGTTTCCTCAGTGTCTTCTTCAAGATCGCCAAGCATCGCGGTTCCTCGAATTCTCTGGACCTTGATCCATTCTGCCAGCGCGACTCGGTCTGCCTCCTTGACACCCCATCTTTTTCGATAAACAACGCCGTAGGAGTATGTACAGCCACCTTGGCTTCCGATTATGGAGCGAAGGTGGCGCGCCTTGAGGAAAAGTTTCAGGTCTGCTTCAAAGCGAGATATCGTGGCAGGCGGATTCGCAGACGGCGAAAACTTCACACGGTAGAGAAAAAGGTAAATCGGCCCCACGCAAAGCTCCTGCCGCCTGCAGCCCAATTGAAGTGCGTATGTCGCGCGGGTGTCCAAGACTACACCCCGAAGCCGTCAGTGGCACAATGTCGGGTTGAACCGTTTGTTAAGCACCCGCCTTAGGTGCGGTTAATCAGAACCAGTCGTATTACGTCCCGGGAGGGTCTTCAAATTCCCACGATCGTTCGTCACAAATCTTGATGGCACGAATCTCGACGTTATTTACCAGATCCCATTCACGCCAAGTATAAGTAAAGCGTATCCAGCCGTTCTCCAGATCACCCTGTTCCGCAACTTGAATTATGGCGTAACCCGTTTCTGGCTGCACGCTGTGAACATGACTTATCCATCGACGATGGGCTGCGCCGCGTTGAAACTCCATATTGGAAATCGCAACCCTCTGCTTCCAGCCTGACGGCGTCATCGTTTGCCATACAACCGAATGAAATTCGAAACCTTTCGTCCGAGATTGAGGTATCGGCAACGGCAGTTCCGCTGCGTTCAGAATGAGGCGATTGAGGCCATCGGCATTCGTAACTTCGTGCAAGACAAAGGTCCGCACCTTTCGAGAGCACCAGTTCCAGGGAAGTAAACGGCGGATGAATGCGATGAGATCCATCTTCACACTGCCTAAGGCCCAGGTACCCCGCCTTGTGCCGCGCGAGCGAGATTGATTACACCCGAAACCCGCTCGCTAGGTGGCCCGGTTCCCCTCCCCACCGAGATCGAACAAAAACGAAGAGCCTCGCCCCTTTTTTGTTTCTTCGACGCGGAATCGCGGGACTTGGGCAGCCAGCGGACCTACTTCTATTCTATCAGCAGCGTCGCATATTTCAGCGTAATCTGGTTCGGCGCGACGAGCTTGTCTTCGTAGACAGTGCCGCCGATCTTGATCTTGTCACCTTTCTTAATCGCCATCAGGGCGTCGCCATAGCCTTTGACATAGGATGCACTTAAGATTGTGGCGAACTTAATCTCACCGGGTGCTTCGAAAGTCACGACAGAGTCCATGGAGTGCATGTCCTTGCTGTTTTCTTTGAGCTCTGCTGCGATCACTTCACGGTTGTCTTTGACCTCAGCCACGACTCCTTCGAAGATACAGAACTTCTCTTTATATTTCTCTTCGAAGGTTTCGTCCGCTTTCGATTTCGCGAGAATATCTGCGGTTAGCTCGGCGCACCGTTTACCCTCCACCTTCACGATCTCCGCGCCCCTAATATCAAAAATAATGATGCCATTTCCGCGGCCTCGAAATGTTACGATTTGAGGTGGCAGGGCCTGCTTCCACGGCAGCTTCATTTCCTTCAGATACACACTGGTGCCGCTGCCCCCTGCATCTCCTTCACTATGCAAGTGGTATTTCACCCCGAGCTCATTCAGTTCCATAATATTCAGGGGGCCCTTCACTTCAATGACCTTTCCAATCAACTCTTCGGGGACCGCTTGCCCGGCTTGATCTGCCGCCTTCACTTTCTGCCGGATCTCCTGTGTCGTCAACACGAAGTCCGGTTTGACGTCTGCCAGGGACTCGGTGGACGCCGGCGGAGTTGGCGCCACCTGGGGATCGGCAGCAGCGGGAACGACAGCTGGCGGCGGAGTGGGTGTACTCGGCACCGGATTCACGGGCGGTGCCGCCTGCGGATCGCAACCAGGCAAACAAACCGTGACCAGGCACGCGAGCAGACAGGTCGTACTCGAAGATGCTTTCATCTGGTGGCGTTTTCTATTTCAAGAGTGTCGATTGGGACAAGTAATGGATCAGTGGTTATCGGACGACTGGATGCGCCCGCGGACCACGCCGGGTTGAACCGCTTGCTATGTGCCAATAACAGTGGCCAGGTAACCCTTGATAAAGCATTGCACCTGCGCCGTCTCGATGGCATGCGGCAAGTAGATTCTCATTGTCGCACCATTTTGAATCAAGACATTATTCTGCTGCGAATCTGGAATCCGCTCTAAACAAAGTGTATCTGGCATCTGGCGGTGGCTTTGAATCAGCACTAGACCGTGGTCATCGAATTCCTCGGAACGTGATAGAAAATCGTGCGTTGCCATCTGCATATCAAAACGTAAACTGCGGACTGACCCGGAGAAGACACCACCCATGTCATTGAGTGGAACGGTCGTGTTCCACCATTGAACGAATCGGTTGGGGCAATGGCCGAGAATCCAAATCCAGGGGACCGATGGATCCAACAATTTGACGAGCACGCTGACGATTGCGCAATGGACATACACGATGTCAGCGTCAGGCATCTGCTGGATTTCGGTGCAATTCATAGACACATAACGCCCAGGTTAATCCGCGTTGTGCCGCGCGAGCGACAATGATTACAACCCAATCCAACTCGCTGCACAATGTCCGGTTGAGCCGCTTGTTCGGCGCCGAGGGTGATTTGCATTGCAGCGTATCACAAGATTTGCGCAGCGTAAGGCATGTTATGAGTTTGATGATTTCAGGGGATGCATAGCCAACTCGGTGTTTGGAAATCGGACTAGGATTCGTCGCAGCTCTTGGGCTAGACCAATATATTGTTGCTCGGTCAGTAGTGGAGTTGTCGGCGCCTGCACGGTTCTCCAACCTGAGTTGAACTGAATGCACACACCATTGTAATACAAAATGCCAGTGAAAGAATTGACTTCGTCCCATCGCCAGAAGCGGGTTCCATTGACGATCCCATCTGCGTTGATTTCGACTTGAATCCGCCTGTTTGTGATCCATCCCAACAACGCGTATAGGCCAAAGCCTCCGAATACGAGTGAACCGAAGCCAAAACCGCATCCAACCCTGTATTGCAGGGGCTCATCGCCCTTCGCCAAGGCTTGGGAGGAAATGACGGCGAAAGCCACGCTGAATAGCAGCGGCAGAATGGCTGCCATGGTGCCGTTTAATGTCCTGAAGCAGTACTGGCCCTGAAACAACGCAGGTGCGGGAAGGGGGGCAACAGAATTCTCGGCTTGGGGATTCAATCTACATCTTCCGCCTGACGCCTATGTTATTACGCGGTGTGTCGCGAGAGTGTTGGCGTCCATTGTACCCCAAACCGGGGCTGCGTCGCACGTCGGGTTGGACAGCGTGTTACACAACGATTCGCTTCTACTAAACTCGTGGTAATCAATCACGACGGTCCGGTAACTGCTGAATTTCGGCGTCTTGCGGAAATGCTTCCTTGGTTAAGGCGAGCAATTCCGGTCGGGCCCGGTCAAAGTCCTGCCACTCGTGGTGCGGTTTCGCGAACTGTGAGCCCATCACATGGGGCCAGAGGACATCACATTTGAAGCAGACCAGCACTTCCACCGCACGATCTCCATTCCACAAGCGATACGCCACCCCGGGCTCCAAGCCACATTTCTTCCGATTCGCGGTGACGCCGCTGCTGAGGAGCACCCTGGACAGCCGCCGCGCAAAGTCCGCCCCCTGTTCCTTGCCAGTAGCGAGGATGGGAAAGTCCCCGATCGATTTCTCCGAGCCATCTTTGACCGGTTTCGATCCGACCCGGAAGACTTCGACTCGCTGGGCACCCCGGAGAATCGATTCCCCGGGGGTGCCGCTGGCAGCGAGTCGCCAGACACCGAGGACCGCCATGGCCACAACCAAGCCGACGCAAATTCGTTTTCGCATCGATTGCCCCTCCACCTTACATTCAGGTAAATCCGTATGGTGCCGCGCGTTCATTAAATATACATCAAACCCGAGCCCGGCACGATGCCGGTCCAAACCGCTGCTGAGGCGGACCTAGGTGGATGAGCAGAAATAGCTATGTAGCCGCGTTCGCCAGAACGTGGGCGATTTACCTTGGATTCCCACGCTCTGGCGAGCGTGGCTACAGCACCGACATTCCTGAACGTCTACTTAGGCAATGGCAATTACGTGCTGAATTAATTCATTCCAGGCGTCCGCCACACGTTTGCGTTCCTGCTCATAATATCCAAAACGACCGATGTTTCCCTGCACGAAATCGGCGAGAGCAATGACCCGAGGTATGAGGTGGCGTACATGCGGGAGGTCGGCACCCTCAAAATGCTGTTTGATGCAATGCGAGAGAATCCATGCTTCATGATCGCCGTCGGAATCATCGTCGTTGCAACCATCTGGTGCGGACTTCAAGTATTCTTCGATCACCGGAAAGTAGTACGCAAACGCCTTTCCGCCCATAAACATGAAGTCTTCCTGATAGTACTGCGGGTTTTCGAGAAACTTGGCACGAGCTTGATCGAGTGTGAGTCCACCAAAAGCCTTCCAAGCATGCTGGTCATCGACGTTATCACCTAAAGGATTGAAATCACGCTCAGTCGGTAGTGGTTCATTTCCCATGAGTTTCGACCGAAGAGTTCAAAAGCCTAATGCCAAGGCGATAACCGATGTTTTGCGGTGCGAGTGACAATGATTACACCCCAAGCGGGCTCACGGCACAATGTCGCATCAAGCCGCTTGTCAGGCCTTCGCGATACTGCTCAAGCGAGTGGGTGGCGGCAGCGCCGTGGCGCTGGCAATCACAAACATCGAGGCGGTCCAAGGCAACACGCCAATCCGCAGAATTCCCGAGCCAGTCCAATGCCATTGAGGATAGTCCCGGGCAATGAGCAATGTCGCGATAGTGAGAAGTGTCGCTCCAGCCGAGAACCACCGCGCCCAGACGCGGGAAGAGCCGCCATTAATGTTCCAATAGACCAACCAAGGCAACCCGAGATTCATGACGGCCCACGGTATGCCAATGCCGACAAAAATCCCCCAGGTCAGTGTCGCCAATAGTACGGAGAAACCAGATATGGTTCTCGCATGACCGGCCCCGCCTTCGGCAAACACCGGGAGAGCCAGCGACAACAACCACAGGCTTAGCGCAATGACTGCCAATTGGGTTTTTCTCGTACACGCTGGAAACATGAAATCGGATGACGACATGGAATGTGCCTGACACTGGCCCCAGGGTCACTGGGCCAGAATGTAGTTTACCAACCAATGGGCGAGGAAGAAGGACAGGATCGCACTCACCAACCAGACGATCGCCCAGAACCACCGAATCAGCCCCCAGAGTCCCTTTTCAACACCCTCGCTGTGCTGTTCGGCAAAATAACGGCCCCTAACGAATAACCGCAGATTTGATAACGCGATTAACCCAACCAGTACCAGAAAGACAACACCTACCCAAAGTTGCACGGTGATCACGGTTTGATCCCTTACCGCCTGCCGCACGGTTTACCCCGGGTTGTGCAGCGGGAGTGATGTTGATTGACTCAATAATACTCAGGCGCGACACAATGTCGGGTTGAACCGCTGGTTCGGCAACGACGTCCATACACGTAGCTAGTTGATGTTTTGCGAGGGGAACGCAGACGATGCCTGGAATCCCGAAAACTGATTGATACCGGCATGATTATAGCCTGAGGTTATTAGCAAGCCATCGCGAAAGAAGAAGTACCACTCATCACGTCGTTTTGACGCTTTAGTGTGGTCAAAGCGATAGACATATGCGGCGGCCCATTCGGTCTGACTAAACAGATCCGGAGCCCCAAACCATTCGACTATTTGCTTCTGCGACACCTCACGGCGGCGCAGGTGTCGCTCAATCAGCAGTGCGACCTTCTTGAAATAGCGACCGCGCAAGCTCGGGCTCTCGCGTGTTCGAAAGCGATTCAATGCCAATCTAAACCGTGTCGCCATCAAAGTGCCTAACGTCCAGGTTATCCCGCGTTGTACCGCGTGAGCGACAATAATCACCCCCAAAACCCGCAGGCGGCACCACGGCAGGTTGAACCGTTTGCCAGCCGGCCATTGCCGTGTACATTAAAAGAAGATCGAAGAACGTGATGCAGTCGTTGAAGCCAGCACCAGGGTGAGGGCAATTGCGAGCCAGAATATGGGCGATAACCGGGCCGTGCGAGACAGAATCGGGAAAAACACGGCGATCACAGTTAGGATGGAGCCCAGCCAGAGCACGATCTCGCTCAGGACGCGATGCATCTGATTGCTCGGCGCGTCAGCGTGAGAGGCGAACGGGAATCCCAACCGCGCGCCGACGACGAGTATCGAAAGTGCCAGAATGATGAGCATGTGGCCGTGAATAAATGCCCGCGCGGTTGGAGATGGGGTACTTGTCCGTCGGACGTCAAAGTGCAAGGACAGAGCCCACCCGATGGCTGCGCAGGCAGGAAGGTACAGCCAGGTGAATGGGTCCGGGCGGTAACCGCCGGTAACGAAGTGCGTCGCGAGAATTGCCGTAATCATCACGGCGACATCAATGCCGTCTCGTGATGTTGTTGCGTCGAGCTGATTTGGGTTCGCAACTTCGTCGTTCATCGTATCGCCGCCACCCTGCCTAAAGCCCAGGTCATCGCCGAACTCTCATTTTGCCGTTTTCCAAGCGCCTCGTACAACGAGGAATGGAAGCCCCACCACCGCGCAGACGGGAATTGCAAGCGCTATCCCGATCGAGAACGGCAATCCTATAAATCCGAGATTGATATGCTTGCCGGCAAGAATACCTGCAAGCAGAATGTGGGCCATGTTCACGGCCGATGAGACCGCTGCGCTCCCAATCGTAGATTGGACGTACTGGTTGCTTACCAGATGCCAGATCAGGGAAACGAACCCTGCGAACAGTAGGTATTGTGGAAGCCCGTACCACATCTTGTCTGCTGCCTAACGTCGAGGTTACTCCGCGCGTGCCGTGCGGATCACCGTTGATGCTACCCCAATCCCGGCTGCGGCACGATGTCGGGTTGAACCGTCTATCAGGTTGTTAGAATTTAAGTGGTCGCCACGAGCAGTTCCTCGGCATTATTGGGTGGACGCAGACCATCTTTTCGGCCTGCGAAGTAGCGTTCGGCCAGCATCGCCGCCGAGACGTGCCGAACCTCTCTAAATCCGGCGTCGCGAGCCAGTGCCAGCATCTCTGTCGGCAGGAAGAAGCTGATCATGGGGGTGCCGCTGGCTCGTGCCCCCGCGACCGCTCGTTCCATTCCGGGACGCACCTCGGGGTCCGCCAGTCCGATCGGCAACAAGAACGACATGGCGAACGTGGAGCCCGGAGCGAGCGTCGCAACCTGTTTGAGCGTCGCCACGATCGCGTCCCTGGTGAGGTACATGCTGACGCCCGTTGACGCCACGACCGCCGGCCGCCGGGAGTCGAAGCCCGACGCGAGCAGCCGCTTCCACCACGCGTCCCCCGCCTCGAAGTCGACCGGCACGAGCCTCAGGAACGAGGGGACCCCAAGGCCGAGGTCGACGAGGCGCTGACGCTTCCAGGCCTGCGGGCCGGGCTGATCGATCTCGAAGACGAGCATCCGCGAGGCCAACTCCGGCCGACGCTGGGCGAAGGTATCCAGGCCCGCTCCGAGGATGACGTACTGCCCGACACCACACGCCACTTGTTCCGTAACGAGATCTTCGATGAAGCGAGCGCGGGCCACGATGGAGGTGCGGAACGGTCTCGTGAACGGGCTCATGTCCGGGCGATTCCGCCAGTCGTCCTCGGGAGCCGCCAGCCGTAAGCCGACTTCATCCTCGAACACGGGTGGCGAATCGATTGCGACATGCAGCGCGCGCCACAAGGCGGTCCGCACCGCAGTGTTGTCTGGCACCGCGGCTGGTTTGTCTTCCATGACGAACTCTCTTTGTTTCTGGCTGTTGTTGGCTTAACGCTCAGACTACCGCGCCTGGTGCCGTGTGAGCGACATGGATTACACTCCAAATCCGAACGCGGCACACGTCAGATACCGAGATGAAATAAGTATAGTCGTCGATTTCCCAGAAGCACTTGGCCGGACCAGGTTGCCAGTTGACGTAGGACTTGCACCGTCTTGTCGCGGTCGACATTCAGGCGTTCGTATTTTCCATCCAACTCTGGGTTGTCGATCCAGGTAAACGCGCCTGTGAGTTCGATGACTGGCGGACCGATCGATAAGAGATCTGCCCACAAAGTAAACACCCGACCGGACGTCGCGGCACCCTCCAACTCAATGATGGTCGGCCCATGCATGCACAAACCGAATTGCGAACTTTGCAGAGCAGGATTTACTGACGGAATCCACCCCAACGTATCGGACATGTACCGTACGAAGTCGTCATGCAAATGGAGAGCACGCGGATCGTGAATGAACCGTAAAAGTTCGTACTCGCCATCAACGTCGCGATCAAGGATTAAAAAGTCGTGTAGAAGGCTCACAATCATGACCTATTCTTAAACTGCCTAACGCCCAGGTTAGTCCGCGTATGTCGCGCGGATAACAGTTGATTTTACTCCCAACCCCTTCGCGGCACACGTTGGGGCGAACCGCTTGTCAGTCGATTGCAACGACAGCTTGAGCAGCCAAGGACTGTCACCCTTGGCTACCATTCCGTCAAGTACCAGCATGGTGCCAGTCGCGTGGTCAACCAGTTGGACGTTGGTGGGTCCGCAGGGTCGTAATTGATTCCACAGGGATCAATCAGTGCTGTGCCCGTCACGAACCCGAGCTTGCCTTGGCCTCCCCTGTAGTCAAAAGAATAGTCGCTAATTGACTCGATCCAATACCAGCCGACCCGGCGTGGGAAGCCTGCTGGCCGGATGCCTTTCTGGCCTTGAGTGACAATATGTTGAAAACTGGATTTGCTAAAGTGAAACCGGACGGCCGCTGGCCAATGCGTAGCGTCGCTGGAAATCAGGAGCGCGATGGCGGCGGGCAAGACGGCCCACTTTGCAATGCTGCGAAGCTTAAAGTATTTCGAGTAATCCGCTTTCGGCCTGGCGAATTGGATGGCGATTCGCGTGAGGTAGGCCAGTCCAGGTCCGATCATCGCAGTTCCACCCAGCATGATTACCAGGAAGCTGGCGGATGGCAGACGGCTATTCGCTTCGAGAACGAACAGGGTTGCGAAGAGAACGACCAAGTTCTCCGACATAGAGGGGCCGCTTGTGGAACTCGTTTCTGGCATCGCTGCCGCCTCGCAATGGAATCATGTTAATCAACTAACGCCCAGCTTAACCCGCATTGTGCTGCGCGAGCGACGATAATTACACCCCAAACCGACCCGCGGCACAGCGTCTTCGTAGGCGAGCGTCCGGCGTGAGCCGGATGGTTGTTGGCGACGTGGTACAACCAATCCGCGTCGCTCCTACGACGCCACCCCCTTGTGGCATTGGTATCTACACAAGTCGTGAAATACTGTAACTCACGGCAATGCAAAGGATTGCGACACCGCCGCTGGATCAGCGGCTTCAACGGCGTTATTTGAAAATGGTTCAAGGTCA
>JAQGHS010000446.1 GCA_028291605.1 Planctomycetaceae bacterium
ACTACATCAAGACTCTGGTGTCCAAAGGCCCGCTCAATGCCCCGTGGGGTCTCGCCCAGGCCCCCGATGACTTCGGTCGATTCAGCAATGATCTGCTGGTCGGCAACTTTGGCGATGGCACCGTGAATGCATTCGACCCTGATACTGGTGATTTTCTGGGTCAGGTGACTGATGTCTCTGGTCAGCCACTCACAATCGACGGGTTGTGGGCGATTAAGTTCGGCAACGGAGGCGCAGGCGGTGACACTGATGACATCTACTTCACGTCAGGCCCCGGTGACGAGCAGCATGGACTGTTCGGGGAATTGGGAGCGGTCGGGGATCCCACTCATGTGAGTATCGGTGCGTGATGCGACGTGTGGATTTACAGCGCAGTGGCTTGCGAGTAGCGGGCCGAGTTTTTCTGTGTACTGACTTAGATCGGCAGGCCGGGGCTGGATCGCGCATTTGCGAAGCCCCGGTTTGCGCATTATCGCCCCCACTTAATGACGAGTGCACCTGTTGTCCACCGCCGTCGACTTCGGTTTGACAAGGCGATTGGGGAGTGGTCTAATTTAAGGACTTGGGATTGTGCAGCCAGCCAGCGGATTTCGACCTGTGAGACTCTGGGGCCCGGGGAGATTTCATCTCACAAGTTGCGGGCTCTCTGTCGCAGTTCGACTCCGCATACCACAGGAATCTCCGATGCCGAACCGGGCGCGTCGTCCAGACGAACTCGTCCCGCACGAGATATCCGATCATTCGCTACTTCGGCGTCTGCGGTCGGGGAGTGAAGATGCGGCCACAGCTCTTTATGTGCGCTACGCCCGTCGTTTGTATGACCTGACCCGTGCCAATTCGTTAAAAGATTTGGCGACCCGGATCGACGCTGATGACATCGTGCAGTCGGTCTTCAGAACCTTCTTTCGCCGAGTCGCGAAAGGAGAATATGACGTTCCCGACGGTGACGAGTTGTGGAAACTGTTGTTAGTGATCGGTTTAAATAAGCTGCGGGCCGTCAGCACATATCATCGGGCTGCCAAACGAGACGTGCGAGCGACCGTGGGAGGAGATGCGCTCAAACTGGCCTCCGAGCAGGCTGCAAGTGGAGATGAGGCATCGCTGACGATTCTACGACTGGTCATTGATGAAGTGCTGTCTGGATTGTCTGCGGTACATCGCGAAATCATCGACTTACGAATTGAGGGGCATGAGGTCGCAGAAATCTCGACCAAGCTGGGACGCTCCAAACGCTCGGTGGAGAGAATCCTGCAAGGCTTTCGTCAGATGCTGGCGACGATGATTGACGAGGATCAGTAGCATGGTCCGCGAAACATCCAAGCAATCCTGGGTAGAAATCGACGAGTTCGTGGAAGTCTACGACCGCGCCTGGCGCACGGGCACCGTTCCTGTCCTTGGCGAATTCTTGCCAGAGCGCGATCACCCCATGTATAGCGAAGTGCTGTGCGAACTGGTGCGTGTGGATCTGGAACTTCGCTGGCGACAGGGCTGCCCTCTTTCGTTGGATGACTATTGTCGGGCCTATCCGGAATTGGGCGACGATCCGCAAGCACTCGCTGAGGTCGCTTTCGAAGAATACCGCGTACGGCGACACGCGGGTGCCGAGGTCACGCCTGGCGACTATGCCGATAAGTATCAGATGGCGACTTCCGGCTGGCCGGTCCTGCCGGCGGGCGGTCTGTCTGGCAAGCAGTCGCTGCCTTTGCCGGAACTGGGTACAGCCGCAGGTGACGCCGATATTTACGATTCTTCCAGCCAGACCTTTCCGGACCCAGGCAGTGAGCTCTTCGGTTTCCAACTGCTGAGTGAACTCGGTCGAGGTGCCTTCAGTCGCGTCTATCTTGCCCGTCAAGCCGACTTGGCCAATCGGCTTGTCGTCCTGAAGTTGTCCACCGAATCGCTGGCCGAGGCCGACAAGCTGGCCCAACTGCAGCACGCGAATATCGTCCCCATCTATTCTATTCATCAAAGCGGAGCGTGTTCTGCTGTCTGCATGCCGTATTGCGGGGCGACGACGCTGGCGGATGTCATTCGCGATTGCAGGCTGGCGGGATCATTACCGGAGTCCGGGAGGCGACTCGTCGAAACGATTGCCACTCGTGATGCGTCAACTCGCCGCCCGCGAGGTCATACACGCGACGGCTCACGTTCAATCTCGACGCCGCAACCGACCGGCAGCGTGTCTCGTCTGGACGAAGCTCCCGCTCCCGATGCAGCAAACTCACTGACCGGTTTGCGGACCCTGGCCGGGTTGAACTACGTCGAGGCTATCCTTTGGATTGGGGCCTGTCTCGCAGATGGACTCCAGCATGCTCACGCCAGGGGGATCGTGCATCGCGATCTGAAACCAGCCAACATTCTGCTCGCAGATGACGGCCAGCCGATGTTGCTCGATTTCAATCTGTCGGAAGATACCAAGCTGCGCGATGCCGTCCCAGCGGCAGTGATTGGCGGCACGTTGCCCTATATGGCTCCGGAGCAGATTGTCGCGTTTCGCGATTGCCGGTCGGGGGGAGATGTTCGTAGCGACCTCTTCTCACTGGGGGTCATTCTGTATGAATTGCTGACGGGCCGACTGCCTTATCCGGCCATCGGCGGAGCATCAGATGAGATGCTGACGGAAACACTCAAACACCGGCAACAGTCTCCGCCCCGGCTCCGACACATCAACCCCGCGGTCTCGCCGGCAGTTGAATCGCTGGTGCAGCATTGCCTGGCTCCCGACGTGCGCCAACGGTATCAAACTGCCGATCAATTACTCGAAGATCTCAGGTGCCAACTCGAACATCGCCCGTTGCGTTACACCCCTGAGCCATCCCTTTGCGAACGTAGCGTCAAATGGATCAAACGTCATCCGCGGCTGATGTGGGCCAGCAGCATCGCGCTCGTGACAATGGTGCTTCTGGGAACCTGGATCGCGATTTACCAAGTCGACGGCGAGCGGCTGGCTCGCCTGGAGGCGGTCGAGACGCTCCAACATTTTCAAGCGGATCTACGATCCGCCCAAGTGCTGTGCCTGGACGTTTCGAGTTCTGGGCAGGTGAAGTTGGCTGCCGTTAAGGCTGCTTGCCGCCGGGCGCTCGATCGTTTTCAGATTCTCAAGTATCCGCACTGGCAAGGGGCTGGGGCCGTCCGCCACCTTCCGCCCGATAGTCAAACCCAACTGTCTTCTGATGCCTCTGAATTGTTGTTCCTATTGGCGTCATTATCGCTACGGGATGCCAGCTTCCCGTCTTCGGCTGTCGAGCACTCGCGGTCGATCGAGGAAGCTCTCGATTTCAATTCTCGGGCTGCTGCGTGCTCTGCAGACTCGCGCCAATCTGTGGCAGTGAAATATCAACGGGGGTTGTTACTGCAAGCTCGAGGCGGGGCGGTCGCTGAGGCCCAGCAACTCCTGGATACCGCCCTCAGCGCCACGCCGCTAACGATTCGCGACGAATGCATGCTGGCGTGTCTTTACATGGCACGGCGGCAATTGAGTACGGCTTTGCCTCTGTGGAAGCACGCGACCGAACAGGACCCGCGAAACTCCTGGACGTGGTATGGGTTGGGAAACTGTTACATGCGACTGTCATGTCCGACTGACGCCGTCAGTTGTTTCACGGCCTGTATTGCGTTGCAGCCTGACGCGAGTGACTGGTACTTTCACCGCGGTGTCGCATTGCTGGAGATGCAGGACTTTGCTCAGGCGGAGAGAGATTTCTCAAATGTCCTCCGTCAAGAGCCGGACAATCTCGATGCCCTCGTCAATCGTGGATTGGCGGAGCTGGGAGCAGCCGACTTTCGTGGTGCCGTTGCCGATCTGACCACGGCGATTGCGCGAGGGAAGGACGAGAGCCGTGTCTATCTGATGTTGGCCCAGGCCAAAGAAAAGTCGGGCGACGTGCTCGGCGCGCGGAAAGACCGTCAAGCCGCGATAGCCCGCCAGCCCACCGACGCTGAGGGGTGGGTCGCATACGGCGTGACCCAGGTCGGCATAGCACCCACTGAGGCTCTCGTCAGCTTTGATCGAGCCCTTGCCGTCAACCCGCAATGTCTGCCTGCACTCGAAAGCAAAGCCCATGTCCTGGCGGAAAAGCTGCGCCAGACTGCTGCTGCTATTCAAGTTTTGGACCGCGCGGTCGAACTCTATCCCGAGCATGCCCCTGTGATCGCTGCGCGGGGAGTCCTGCATGCGCGACAAGGGCAACGCGACGCGGCAGTACGCGATGCAGAGCAGGCATTACATCGTGATCAATCGGGAGAAATTCAGTTCCAGGTGGCTGGAATTTATTCCCTCACCTCGAAAGCGGCGCCCACGGATCGGGACCGCGCCCTCAACTTATTGGCATCCGCGTTGCGACAAGGCTTCGGAGCGCAGCTGATTGAAAGCGACCCAGATCTCGATCCACTGCGGAACGACCCGCAATTCAAACAATTAGTCCGAGCAGCACAGACGCTGACCGTTGTGTCACCTTAAATCAGGTATAATAAACGCGGGAAGAAAGAAGAAACTTAGCCACAGAATGACACAGATGAAACACAGATTTGTCACGCTGGAAGGGTGACAGCGATTAGCCCCGGGTTGACCGAAGTGCACTCACGAAGCGACACCCGGGGTTCAGGTCTAGTCACCAATCCATTTCAACATTAGTCTTGTTCCATGCAACCCCGAGCCTTCAAACGCCGACGCCTGACTTCGACAGCGTACGCTGAATCGCTCGAGGTCCGTTGTATGTTGACGTTCCCTGGCGTGCCCTGGCCCGAGATCGAGGCGCTGTCGCTCAGCTTCGCACCGGACGGCACTATTGCCGGCGATCAATCTAGCCAGTTGTTTGCGACGCTGGGATCTCAGCAGCCGACGTCTGCCTGGGAGCTGGAGATCCTGCAGGCCTTTCAGACGTGGGCTGTTGTCTCGAATATTAATATCCGCCTCGTCCCGGATGGGGGGCAACCCTTCGGGACCCTGGGGCTGAAACAGGGTGATCCTCGATTTGGCGACGTCCGCGTTGGTGCCATCTCGATGGCTAGTGATGTCTTGGCTGTAGCCACGCCGTACGATCCATTCGTCGCGAATACCTGGGTCGGTGACGTGTTCCTGAATAGTTCGTACCAGTTTGGACCAGCCGGTTCCAGTCAGGCCAATGACCTGTATTCGGTCTTGTTGCACGAAGCGGGGCACGTCCTCGGGATGGGGCATAGTCTCGATCCCAATTCGCCGATGTTCGAGCTCTTGAACCGGGTGCATGAGGGTCTGACCGCCGATGACATTGCCACGTTGCAGTCGGTCTACGGAGCGAGAAATCCCGATGGATTTGATGCCGCCGGCAGCAACGACACATTGAATACGGCGTCACCGCTCGACTTGCTCGCCGATGATGGACTTCCCGATGGGGCGGATGTCGACGCTGATCTAACAACTCTCTCTGATGCCGACATCTACCAGGTCGTCGTTCGCGACGGAGTCACGGGAATGACATTCCAAGTCGATGCCGCTCAAGTCAGTCTGCTGGTTCCACGATTGACGGTCTTGAACTCGGCAGGTGAAGTGGTTGCCGTTTCGCAGGCAATTGATCCGCTGCATAATTCCGTGGCGCTCACGGTCGATCACGCAACGCCGGGTGAAAAATACTATGTGAAGGTCGATACTGCACGAGATGATGTATTCGGTATTGGAAGATACGCGCTGCATGTGGATCCGCGACTGGATGCTGTGACCGCTGCCCGCGTGGCAGCCGAGACTCCGGCGGGAACCCCAGCCGCCGGGGCGGGCGATTCTTCGGGACCGGAGTTCTACAACTTCCAACTCCTGGCGACGAAGCCAGGGTACGTTGAACACACTTACTACGAAGCCGACGGCAGCCTCAGTCTTGCCATGCCGGTGCAGACCTATCGCGTGCGGTCCGCCGATCTGGGACCCGACATGACGAATGTCATGACTGTGGTCCTGCAGCAGGAAAGCGACTCTGCCGCACTACTCGATGTCGCGGTCTATGACGACCAGGGGCAGCGGGTGGCAACCGAACTCGTCACGGATAGTGATGGCTCTCTGGTAATCCGAGTTCCTTCCGTCCGCTCAAATGCTGATTATTTCGTGCAGGTCACAAGTAGTAACTTAGGACGCCGCTCCGCGAACTTTGAAGTTACCGCCGATTTCGCACGGGATGCCACGTATCTCACGTCATTCGTCCAAGAAGATCTCAATCAGGAGCAGCGTGAAGTCACCCGTACCTTGCAGGTCAATCAGAGCCAACAATTCCATTTCGTGCTGTCAGCAACAGATTGGAACGCGTTGGTGGAGACCGGGGTTAATATGGCCATTGTTGATGGCCAAGGTAAAACCATCTTTACGATGTCAGTGGCCGACGGGGCGACTCGCAGTGCGGACTTATTCCTGAATCAGGGGACCTACACTTTCCGCTTCTCGACCGCTGTTGCAAACAGCATGGCCCCTTTGCGATTCCAGCTGAATGGTATTGGCCTGAGTGATCCGCTGGGGCCTCAGTTGCGAGACACGACGCTGCGACCCTTGGACTCTCAGGAAACAGTTGCGGCTCAACTCTTGTTTTACTGGTTGCCGGTCGATGCACGTGTTGCCGCAACAAATTTGTCGGCCGCGACTCCGCTGGTTCCACCCGTGAATCTCAGTCAGCAGTCCGTATCGAACGTGGCTCCTGGGAGCCAGGCACTGCCCAGCGGCTTTGGCGGACTGAACATCCCAATCCTGGGCCCGACGACCGCGTTCTCTGATCCTCGACCCGACCTCTCTGATGTCTGGTACACCGCCAGTTTTTCCTCCCTGATCGGCCGAGACAAGAGTCGATACGATCCTACTGCGTTGACCACATTGGCGGCGTGGCCTGATTCCCCCCCTGTCGTAACGCCTGAGCCATTGATTGGCCTCCAGCCGTCTACTTCGCATTACTGTTTGCATCCCGAACTGCTTGCAGCCGTAACGAATTTGGACGCGTCATTCTTCTTGATGAGCCAAGTAACGGCTCTCGGATCGGAGGAGGATAGACTTGGCGCGATGGATGACACAGCGATGCCTGCCGTTCCCCCTGCGGACGGCTTCGAATCATCGTTGTCACGTTCGGCCGATACCCGCGATCACACCTATTGGATCATCGGGTGGTACGTGATTGCGCTGGGCTGGCTCGCGGCGAACTCGCGGCAAACGCAGATTGTAAAAGGGCGTTCCCAATTGCCGAGTCGCCGTCGAGTTACTTCACGCATTCGCAGTTCTGGCCTTGTTCCAGACGAACAGCATTCGCTCTGACCAGTAATGAGTGACCGTCGCACCAACTAAGCCCGCACGAGTCGCCAATTGTTGCAGCTCACTCGTCGTAAACGCGCCCGCCACCGAGATCGGGCCATCATATCTCGCCAGTGGAGACCGAGTCACGAGCAAGGTCCCATACCGCAAGAGCAGGTAACCCAGACGACTTCTAATCAAGTCATTGACGATCACCATTTGCCGTGTCGCGTTTCCCATCCGGTTCAGCACCAGTTCGACCATTGGTGTCGGCAGATGATGCAGAAAAAGTGATGAGCAAATTATGTCATAGTCAGTCGGCCAGGCATCCTGGTTGACATCGAATTGAAAGAAGCGGCTGGAAACCCCGGTTCTGCGGGCGTTGCGGGTTGCGACGTCCACTGAGGTCGGACTCAGGTCGCAGCCATCGACGGTGACGTTGAGTCCGGACCGTTTCGCAGCGAGCGCCAGGTTGACCGCAATATCGCCGCCACCGCAAGCAACATCCAGGACTCGCAGTTGTTTCTGCGGCTGTTCCGCAGCCAGCTCGCGGATGGGAGTCAGAATGCCTCCATAACTAAATGTTAGCCAGTTGTAGCGTTTCAATGCTCGCAAGGCACCTTCCAAGGCTTGCGGATCGACTCCAGACTGGTCCATCCACTCGGGTCTCAAACAGCGTGAGGTCAGGTTGACCTTCCAGATACTGCCCAATGGCGCAGTCACATTCAGAGGCAGAAGTATCTGCCGGCAATCAGACGCACTGGATTCAATGGCGGAGCCCTGCGACGTCAGCTCATGATTCGATGACATTGAGACGTTCCATTCAAAATTAGCGCAGACAGGAGGACAAGGGACCCAGAGGGTACCCCGCCGAGTCGCAAGACTACGGGCACAGGGATATCCAGTGGCACACAACCCAATAATCAAGCTCCGACAAAGCACGAGTCTCCGATTCCACTCGAACTGCGCGGTTCGACAGGCGTTTCGCCCCCCGACGCATCGGCTCTTCCTGAAAATATGGCAAGTCGCGAAGCAAGAATCCTTCGCTCCGTGATCAGTCACAGATGACTCTGGATAAGCGCCTATTCAAAGAAGTCGAATTCGCCGGTTCGATCCGCCAGCAACAGGCGTGAAAAAGTCATTTTTTTCGCATACCGAAAGTCGACGAAGGTGTCTGGTCGAACGAATCGTCCGCGGCAAGGCATGAGGCCGCGACCTGTTGCGATGGCGGATGAAGCTGATGCGGTTGCGCGGCCAGTCGCTCGCCCGCGTCACCAACACCTTCACTCAGTACAACCTCGCCGCACCGGAGAAGCGGTTGTCGTTTAACGTGAACCGGCTGGGGATTGCCGAACGGTTCTCTGACCCCAGCGTGCAGCAGGCGGTGCGGTCAGACCTGGCACTCGCCGAGCATCTGGACGACCAACTGCGGGGTCTCGAGTCGTACCTGGTGGCGCATGCCAAGATCGATGATCCGCAGACCTTCGCGC
>JAQGHS010000477.1 GCA_028291605.1 Planctomycetaceae bacterium
AAAACACTCGGTTGGGGGCACCCAAATGGAACGACAGACGTTAAACTTCGAGAAGGGCTTTCATCTTGAGGTTGGGAATGAACGCTCTCAAAGTGCCGAGATGGTTCTGAATCCGGGTGAAACAGAAGGTGGGCCTGACAATCGGCATCGGGGGAGCGACCAATGGATGTTCGTCTCGGCCGGTGAGGGCGTTGCAATTGTCAATGATCACTCCTACCCGCTGAAAACGGGTGTGATCATGCTCATCGAAGCTGGTGATACCCATGAGATTCGGGCGACAGGGGCGGAGTCTCTTAAGACGGTCAATATTTACGTTCCGCCCGCGTACTTGGATGACGACACCCCTTTGCCCAATGGCAGGCCGTAACCCGTAAAGTTTCGAGTTGTTGTCAGTTGAGGACTTACAGTAATCCTGGCGCGGTCCAGAAGACGATTATGGCGCGCCCTGGGGGCTCGATCAAATAGTTAACGCGTCCTCGTGGCGGATAAGCAGTCAAGTGGTCTACAACTGATCGGCTAACACACAATTGATCGTCTGGCTTCGCAGTTTCTTTTGTGGCGCACGCCCAGGCCGATACCACGACTCAAATTGGGATATCAAGGCGGTACGCGAATTGCGATTGAGCCAATTCAACTCAGAAAGAGCCGTCGCGGCGGTCTGGCGCGCCGCATGGTTTCGAAAACCGTCCCCTGTTTAACGCAATCGTTTTACGCATGGGAATCGTTCCGTCTCGGTGTCTACGAATGGGGTCAGGAAAGTGCTCGGCGTAGAGTCAGAGCATTTTCAATCGCCGCCCCCGCCGCAGTGTTGTCGAAAATGCACCAACATTCATGACCCGAGGCTTGGGCCGAACGGAGATTCTTCGCAAGCAAGGAAAGTTGCGCGTCGTCATACTCTGAGTAATACATTCGAGGTGAGCCATGCCATCGATAGTAAATCAGCGCCAGCGAGCCACCGGGAACTGCCGCGCCCGAGACAACTGCGGGATCCGCGGCGACACGGGAAATGCCGCAGGATTCGAGTGCGGAATTTGCCTCGTCGTTGAACCAGCTGACATGACGAGGTTCACAGACGATCGACGCAGGCGATTGCTCACGAATCATTGTGAAAAAGCGGTTGGCCACGTCACGATCGAATTGTAGGCTGGGGGGTAACTGCACGAGCAGGCACCGCAAGCGATCTTCCAACGCGGAAATTTCATCCAAGAATGACTGAAGATTTTCTGGCCCAATTTTCAGTTTATGTTCGTGCGTGATTGACTTGGGAATCTTCGCGGAGAATCGAAAGTCAGCGGGAACGGTTTCGGCCCAACGACGATACGTTGCAGGTCGATGCGGTCGATAAAACGACGTGTTGATTTCGACGGCCGACAACCGGGACGCGTATCTGACGAGGTGGCTATCTCCCGGCGGAAAGTGCGTCGATGCATCGCGAGATAGACTCCATCCAGCGCAGCCCACATAAACTTGTGCAGGGAGGAGCGTCGGCGGCGCCGTGCTAATCCTAGTCTCATTCATACTGCCCCCGACGATAAACTCTAGGAACTTGGATTGACTCTTCCAAATCGCTCCAATCGTACTCAAGACCATCACTTGATAAGGCTGCGATTGTTCATTTTCACGTATATAGCAATTGGCACTCGTTGCAAAAGAAGGTCCGACGGTTGTACTTTCCCAAATGCTCTTTGGTTAATGGGATATCACAGCGCGGGCACGTTCACTTGGTATGCACCAGCCAATGTTTCCTTAAGACGAATGCCTTTTTCCATTCGAGGAAATCGAAACTGTATTTCCGGACCTCGGCGATCAACTCGGTGAGCTTTCTCGCTGGCAACGCACCCACTGTCGACTGCGGATGAACTTTGATTCGAAAGAGCACCTCGTTCTTGATGATGTTTCCCGACCCGGCAAAAATATCCTGATCCAGCAGTGCATCACAAACGAGCATGGTCCCTTTTTGCTTGAGCTTTTTACGTGCCGCTTTGGGATCCCACACATCGGACATGACATCAGCGGTCCAATCGTAGAACTCGTCGAGCGGCTCCTCTAAAAGTTTCACAGAGCACGCATAGAAGTTCATAACACCCTTGCGGAATTTGAGACTTAAGCGCGGAGTCGATTCACGCTCTTCATTGATGCGATAAGACCCAAACAGCATGAAATGAATCTTGATGGTGAAATGCGGAAAGCAAATCAAGAAGTGCTTGCCCCAACTTTTGAAATCGATCACTGTCTCGCCTAGAGCTCGTTCCTTTTCCACCTTTGAATTGCCGGTGACGGCAATGACTTTCTTCCCTTTGAACGGCGCGGCGAGCTCTTTCAATATGACAATCGATGGGCCTTCTGGCATAAATCACACTCACTGTCATTCATAATTAATAGAGCGTTCTGATCGTCAACGGTACTTCAAGTCGGATGCTTTTGACGCATCATCAGGCGGAGAGCATCAAGTGTATCTGCCTGCTCTGAAGTCTTGTCGTGACGCCAACGCACGATCCGCGGAAATCGAACTGCGATTCCTGACTTATGTCGCTTTGAATCCTGGATGTCCTCAAACGCGAGTTCAAAAACGAGTTGGGGAGTGACGGACCGCACCGGGCCAAATTTCTCCAGCGTATTTTGACGCACATACCGATCAACCTCGCGGAATTCCGCATCAGTCAGCCCCGAGTAAGCCTTGGCGAATGGAACCAGTGCGTCTCCCTCCCACGCCGCAAAGGTATAGTCTGTGTACAAGCTCGCTCGGCGACCGTGTCCTCTTTGAGCATAGATCAGAACTGCGTCGCAGGTATACGGCTCGATCTTCCACTTCCACCACAGTCCCGTCACGCGTCCGACACCGTACTCCGAATCGGCACGCTTCAGCATCATGCCTTCCACTTTCAGTTCGCGGTTGGACGCCCTCAGGCTGGCGAGGGTCTCCCAAGAATCCGCCGACACCAACGGGGAAAGAGTGATCGATTTGTTGCCCACGTCGTCTGCGAGGAGGATCCCGAGTCGACGACGCCTGTCGCTAAACGGCAGCATCCGGATGTCGACTCCATTTTCTTCCAACAGGTCGAATGCGACGAACCGGACGGGAACTTCGGACAGCAGTTTCTTGCCGATCGTCTTGCGGCCGATCCGGCGCTGCATTTCGCTGAATGGCAGGACGCCCTCCTCGTTCCAAGCCAGGATTTCACCGTCCAGAACTGTCCCCGCTGGCAACCGGTTTGATGCCTCTACCAATTCTGGGAATTTTTCGAGCATCGGCTCTTCGCCACGCGACCAGACGAATGATTGACCGCTTCGTCGAATGATTTGTCCTCGGATTCCGTCCCATTTCCACTCGACCAGCCAGTCCCGAAGCTCTCCCAGAGATTGCACATCTCCATCGGTTGGGTGGGCCAGACAGAACGGATAGGGTCTACTAACATCTGCCTCGCCACCATCGTGGCTCAATAAGGATTGAAAGTACTGCGGATCCGGTTCCCAAGTCCCCATCAGCCGATGCGCGATCGTCGCCACTTCGACACCGCTGACCTCGGCCAGGGCACGAACCACCATCTGTTGAGCAACTCCGACACGGAATTCTCCGGTGACGAGTTTGTTGAAGACGAACCGCTCGTGAGTCGACAGATCAGCCCAAGCCGAGAGACTTGTGCTGTGGCGCTGGTCGTCGGTCATGGAACCGAGGGGGCGGATTCTCTCTTCAATCCATTCTGTTAGCGACCCC
>JAQGHS010000478.1 GCA_028291605.1 Planctomycetaceae bacterium
GGGGCTAATAGCTGTCACCCCTGCCGGGGTGAGAACCCAAACGGTGGTAGTACGGAAGTTTTTTCCGTGCTATAGGTTATTCCTCCGGTTCACAAATCCCGCTCGGACCGAGCAATGGTTGCAGAGGGCATGCAGCGCATTTCGGTTTTGGACCGCAATAATCGTCGCCCACTTGAATCAACCACTCCGCGAATTGACCCAGTTCGATCGGGCTGTCACGCAAGCCTTGTTCGAAGAACTCGGGGATCTCGTCGGAATCGTCGTACCACGAGAGCCAACGGTGCCGGCAGGCCACACGCCAACTGGCTCGCGTGAGCGGGTATTTTTGTAATCCACCGATCACACAGAAGATGCGAGTGACCCAGATCCGATCATGCCGGGAGAGCTCGGACCAGGCCGATTCCAGATTGGAATTGGCCGCCTCAAACGGAGTGATCCCGTGCTCAATCTGTTGTTGCCACCAGACGGCCATGCGGTGCAGCACGGCGACCGACGTGGCGTTTCCACCTGATGGCTGCAGGAACTCCAGCAACTCACCTCGAGTAGTGCGGGCGACGTCCTCGACCGAGAGCAACCAGCTGGCTTCAAGTTCCGGCCAGGCCTTGGCGAATTTGGTTGGGGACAGCTGGCGCTCCAACATGAATCGCACCAGTCCGGCCCAACCGTCACGATAGACGTCCAGATCAAGACGACCGTAATGCGTCTGTAGCAGATCCGCGGCTGCCAGTAAGCGTTCGTCCGCCATTGCTATTTCCCTGTTGGCCCGAGGATTTCATCGCGATATCATGACAGGATAATGACGAAAGTCTAAAAGTCGAACCGCCAATATTCTTGGCGAACCATAACCCGCTAAAATAATCTGACTGGTCCTCTCCGACCACTTCCAGGAACGATCTCGCATGTTCTTTTTTGCTCGTCGCCCGTGGGATTTGCCGCAGCGGCAGCATACTCCGGAAGCCGTGTATGCCGACCGCAAACTGCAGCGGCGTGAATTCTTGACGACGACCGGTCTCAGTGGTCTGGCGGCGGGATTGGGGTTGAGTGTCGCGGGTTGTGGTCGAGCCTCGAAGGAAGAAGTCCAGAACGCGGGCGGAGTCCCCAAAGTTTCGCAGCATGCCGACATTTATCCTGCGCAACGAGAAAACCGCAATCCGAAGTTTGAATACGGACGAGCGGAATCGGCCGAGGAAGATACCGCCGAATTCACGAATTTCTACGAATTCTCGTCGAGTAAGAGTTCCTGGCGTTACATCGGCAAGTTCCGGCCGGATCCGTGGAAGGTCGAAATTACGGGGCTGTGTGCCAAACCAGTGACGCTCGACATGGATGATTTCTATAAGCACCCTCGATTGAAATGGGAAAGCCGCGACTATCGGCATCGCTGTGTGGAAACGTGGGCGATGTGCCTGCCGTGGACCGGGTTTGCTCTGCGTGATTTGATCCGCGCTGTGGAACCATTGCCGGCGGCAAAGTACGTCAAGTTCGTCACCTTCGACCGTCCTCTGGAAGCGCCTCACATGTCCGCCCGCAGCTTTCCATGGCCTTACACCGAAGGCCTGACGATGGCCGAAGCGACCAACGAACTGGCCTTCGTGGCCACCGGCGTCTTCGGTCACCCGCTGCCGAAACAGAATGGGGCACCGATCAGGATCGTTCTGCCTTGGAAGTACGGATTTAAGAGCATCAAATCGATCGTGCGGATTGAATTGGCGGATACCGCACCACCCACATTCTGGAATACAATCAACGCAGATGAATACGATTTTCAGGCCAACGTGAATCCCGCGGTGCCCCACCCGCGCTGGAGTCAGCGCACCGAGTGGATGCTGGGGACTCGCGAAGTCTTCAAGACTGTACGCTATAATGGGTACGGAGATTGGGTTGGTAAGCTGTACCCGGCGTAACGGGCTTTGTAACGGGCCGGACAATCCCGTCCCTTGTGCTGCATAACGGCCTGTAATATTCGGCGAAATGGTTTCATCGCGAGGCTGATCATGTCGCAACGCAGAAATGAATTAGCCGAACGAGCCGTGGTGGTATTGGCCACGGCCTGCGTCGTGATAGGGGGGATTGGCGCGTCGATCTTTTTGATCGTCACCAACAGCTCCAGTCCCACGAATACGCTGATCTATTTCGCGATAGGCTGTATCGCAACCGGAATGATCATTTGGCTGCTGCGGGAGCCCGATCCGTTGTCGCCTCGGGCCAGCATCTTTGCCTGGTTCCGTCGTGGCAAGACCACGACATACCACTACAAGCTGAAAGTCCGGAAGCCGGCAAGTTCCGTAACCCAACAGCCACAACAACCCCCGACCGCCGAGAGCATTCGACAGATCTCGCAGGAATCGCTAGGGACATGGGTCCCTTCCAAGCTGCCGCCCAAGCGAAAGCGGGAGGATGAACAGCGAAGGGTGGCGACGTCCGATTGACGAGGAAATCACCAAATTTGCAAAATCGGGCTTCTGGCCCCTTGAGCTATCGACTTTTGCCGATAATCTGGGATAACTATTGATCAACAACCGTTGATGTTCGGTAGATCGGGTGCCGTATTCCATGATTCCCATTCTCGGTTCCAACAAGCAACTCTGTGACGGGTTATCGCGCCGCGATCTCCTGCATATTGGGGGATTGGGAGCGTTCGGACTGAGTCTGGCCGATTGGAATCGATTGCAGGCCGCCCAGACTGAAGGCGAGGCCTCCCCGGCATTTGGCAAAGCGAAATCGTGTATTCTGGTGTTCTTGTTCGGGTCTCCGCCGCAGCACGAAACATTCGATCCCAAGCCGAACGCTCCCGTGGAAGTTCAGGGCGAGATGAAGGCGATCTCGACCAATGTTCCCGGTTTGGACATTTGTGAGCGTCTGCCGCAGATGGCGGGGGTGATGGATCGTATGACGATCGTACGGTCGATGACTCACCCGTATCCATTACACGGCGTCGCATACGCATTGACGGGGATGCCAACCTATACGCCAGAAATTGAAGCCAAGCCGCGCGATCCCCAACACTGGCCATATATCGGGTCGATTGTCGATTATGTTGACCGTCAACGTTCGCGCAGCGCGGCGGTGGCAGCTCCCCAACATATTGGTTTGCCGTGGCTGCTGGGATCGAAGTGTGACCTGGCTCCGCTGGCGGGTCCGTACGCGTCATTTCTGGGCGGAACATACGATCCAGTGTGGACTGATTTCGATGGCGTTGGTACGCGGATCGTCCCTAAGCTGAGTGACGGTCAAACGAAAGAAATCCTCGATCCGTTCGGCGGCACGACGGCGGACGGCCGCTTCCGTTTGTCCGCGACGTCTCCGTTGGAAGGAGTACCCGCGAGTCGCTTCGATTTGCGACAGTCTTTGCTCCAGCAGTTTGATCAGTCGCGATCCTGGCTGACTCAGCATCAAGGGATTGGAACCTACGACAAGCATCAGGCGTCAGCGTACTCGCTGCTGACGTCCGGCAAGGTCCGCGACGCTCTCGACATTCAACGCGAGCCGGTCGAAACGCGCATGAAGTTTGGCCTCACCCTGTTCGGGCAATCGTTGCTCGCCGCGCGGCGCTTGGTGGAAGCGGGCACGCGGTTCGTCTCGGTATTTTGGGATCCGTTCAGTGTCTTCGGGGGCAGCGTGTGGGATACGCACGCCAATCATTTTCCGAGACTAAAGGAATACCTGCTGCCAGTCTTCGACCAGGCTTATTCGGCGTTCATTCGCGACTTGGATGAACGTGGCATGTTGGACGAAACGCTGGTCTGCTGCGTCAGCGAACACGGCCGTACCCCCAAGATCGATAACGGTCCCAAGGGAGGCGGTCGCCATCATTGGTCGCGAGTCTACTCCGCTGCATTTGCGGGCGGCGGAATCGCGCGCGGTCGTGTCGTCGGGCGATCTGATGATTCAGGGGGAGACGTGGCGAGTTGCCCTGTTTCGCCGAAGGATATCCTCGCGACGTCGTTCCATCTAATGGGCATTGATCCCCACACGACGATTCCGGATAGACTGAATCGCCCGCTGCCCATTGCCGGTGATGGCATCATCCGGCACGAATTGATCGGGTAGTGCCGATCTTCTATGGTCGCAGCAATACGCCCACCAGAACGTCATACACGGCATGGGCACCGACTGTGATCCCGAAGCCACGCAGCACAAACAGCACCGCGAAGAACAGTCCGGCGACGGTGCGAAAGACGAAGCTGAAATAGGTGAAGGTGTCCGCTCCCGGGCCAATGTAATGGGCCAGCGAGAACAACAGACTGGTTCCCACGACTGCCAGTACTGTAGCGAGGCGATCAGGAACCAGCAGAATTCGCAGCGCGACGAATGCCAGCGGGAGTGCCAGTAACCGGAACAGGACTTCCTCATAGATTCCCGCTCCCACAAACGATACCATGCGTGCCGTCGGCGATCCCCAGGCGACAGTCGGTGATACCGCGAGCTGTGGTGGATTGAGATACTGCTGAAACAAGATGTCCTGCGTTTGCCCGAGCAGCAGGAGCACACACGCGAACAACAGGCTTTCGGCACCCATGCCGATCAAGGTGTCGAAGCGAATCTTCCAAGGATAGCGCCCCAAGACTTGCCACGCCAGCAATGCGGCTATCACCAGGACCGGCAGTAGCCATTGGGCATTCCACCCCTGTTGAAGTAGCCAGTCACGCATCCAATAGTCGGCACCATTGCGCAAGAAAGTCGCACGCGATCCCCCCAGCCACAAGACGCCCACCTCATAGATGGTGAGCAATGGCAATAGAAAAATCAGGCAATGCAACGGCGAACGGGCCAGCGACCAATAGCTGTCCGCTCCACTGGAACGCGTTCCGGAGTGTGTTCTGGCGTGTTCGCTCATGCCTACCTTGTGACTGATCGGAATCCAGTGCGCTCCTGCCTGGACTTAAGCAGACTGTGCCCTCCGCACGGGCAAATGCGGAAGACTGTCGGCATCTGTGGTCCGCAGGCACTCTTCATAGCCATCACGTTGGGCGAGGATCTTATGCACGAAATGAGCATCCCACGACCCGGTCTTGGCCTCGCGCCAAAACTGAACCATGGCTGGCTGATCGACGACTTCCGGCAATGTCAGCAGCGTTGATTGGTTGGCGAGTTCCAGACGCAAACGTTCGAACCGACTGGCCGCGGCCAGCAGGTGGGCAAATTCTTTGACGTTGCAGATCGCCTCTGGCGACTGCGGCTGGTTGTTGTTCAAGCGTCGATGGTGACTGGCAATCAACCCCGCGAGTTCTGGGGGAGCATTGCGATACCCGGTGACCACAGCCGCCCCGATCCGGGCGTGGCGGCGAATGGTCGTCGACATCTTGCGAGCCAGTTGCTCTTGCTCGCTTCTTGGCTGCATCACGAATTTACCACAGTCTTGGAGCAATGCCGCGGCGGTCACAAGTTCCACTTGATCCTCACGGAGCCAGGTGACCCGAGCCACTCGTGCCACGAGTTGAGCTGAGGCCAGAGCCACCGAGAAGACTCGGGCGTGCGTTCGGTTTTCGAAGCGTTCCGTCAGCATGTCCAGGGCGAGCTGAGGATGCAGTACCGGTGGCGTAACGTCAAACAGCAATTCGGAAATCAAGCGCCGAGCCAAGGCCCGCATGCCATCGAACGACGCTCCTTGAGCGGCGGATTGGGCGCGTCCGATCAGCCGCTCAAATTCTTCCTGCAGCTCATTGGCGTCTTCCTGCCATTGTGCGACCAAGGCCAACTGCCGCTGCAAGCGGTCTTGCAGATCGGACGTCCGTTCAATCAGTTGTTCGATGTATTCAAGCGGCGGGACATACGGATCGCCGGAGTCGGCACCGCGGGCCAATTCCAGATCGGTTCGGCGGGCATAGCTGCGGGTCTCATGAGCCAGTTCAGCCAGCAGTCGAAATCCTGGCCGCTTCAAGCAAGGCAGATCGGCCAGTGCTTCGACTTTGCATAATACGATCTGAAACAGATATCTCTGACGGTCGTAGTCGCGAATCAACGCCGACTTCACGACAGGCGCTGGTTCGGGGGGGACAATCTGCTCCCAGCCCGGAAGTCGGGAACGGACGCGTGAGACTTTTCCAGCGATCAGGTATGGCTTTACGGACACAATTTCCACTCCGCTCCGCAGCATGTTCATCTTGAACTTGGGCGTCGGTGGACGGTCCAATGAGACATCCCGACGCAACGTCGCGACACATCCCAAGTCCAATCTGAATCGGACGTAACGACGTCCGGGAATTCAGAATCGGCGAGCGTTATGTCTTATTCGCCCCCAAAGAAATGCGCGATTCGATAAGTTATCGTCACGCCAGGCGTGGCGGCTGGACCAGAAAGTCCGATAGGCCTGATTTTTTCGCCAGTTTCGGCGGAAGTCCCAGAAGACCTTTAGGTCGCTTTAGTCCCTTCCGTCCTTTAAGTCCTTTGCATTCAAAGGGACAAAAAGGACGGAAGGAAACCTAAAGGGCAAAAGAGCCTGATGGCAATCCAGAATCATTTCACCGTTGCAACGGGAACGACCATGAATTTCAGGATCTGATCACGTAGCGCATAGATCGCTACGGCAGTGATTGACACGAACGCGATCCAAATCAGGATGTCGAGTATCAGTGCCGGCAACAGTCGCCGGTCGAGTTTTCGATAGCGGAAATAGATGGTACAGGCAGTGATAATGGGCAGCGTCAGGGCTTGGCCGAAACCGCCCACGACAACCATCCAACGTGGCTCTTTGAAGGTCAGAAACAGGCCCAGAGCGATCACCGGAATCATCAGCGACAAGTTCTGAATGATCGTCGCACGTTGCTCGACGTGGGTGTAACGGACGATGCCGCTCAAGTTCAAAAAGTCTGCCGTTAGACGCCCGTTTCCCGCGGACGAGAGGTACAAAGTCTTGAACAGAACTGCCGCGGCTCCCACTAGAAATACGATCTGCGTCCACATGCCGAACGTATCCACGAACATGCGGGACAAGTCCTTGATCATGCCGACGCCTTGCGGATGCAATCCCTGGGGATGCAGCACGGCCGCTCCCATAAAATAGAACGCGACCGTCGAGACCGTGAAGACGACCATACTCACCCAGGCATCCAGGTACATGACGCGAATCCAGCCCTTGGCTCGGCGTTCCCAAGCGGCACTGGCATCGCAGCGGCCGACGGAGCGGGCATAGCCCTTTTCCAGGCACCAATACGGATAGTAGAACAGCTCTGCCGCACCGACTCCGGTGATTCCAAATACGGCGAACGCGGCGGCGATCCCTTCGGGGGGGACGTGGAATGCCAGGCCATTCGCAACTTCGCCCCAAGGGATGGGGAACGGTGTAAATGGCAGTAACATGGCTGCGGTCACAGTAGAGACGGTGATTGCGACGACGAGTGCCGTGGTGATGATTTCGATCCGTCGGTAATTGCCGCTCCATAGCAGGCCAATGGCCACCAGACAGGTCAGGACCGCCCACGGGTATTCGGGACGGTCTTTAATGATTTCCGAGAGGTAGGGAGACGAACTACTTAAGAGATCCACGATACTGGCAGAAAACTGCGGGAATGCCAGATTGAGCGACTGGCCCACGGTCCCGGTCATGGCTCCTAATTGGAAGATCGTGGTGCACATCATCACGAACCACCACCACAGGATCCAGTTGGCACCGAATCGCGGCCCGCCGAGTTCGTTGATGGCTCCCAGCGTCGGCTTGCCCGAAGAAATCGCGTAGCGGCCGAGTTCGGTCTGCACAAACACTTTGATGACGCAGCTATAAAGAATCAGCCACAAGAACACAAAGCCATGCTTGGCTCCAAAAGAGGTCGTCAGCAGCAGTTCCCCCGAGCCGACAATCGTACCGGCCAGGATGATGCCGGGGCCGATTTTCCGCAACGCCGCCCAAAGAGATGTGGGCGGCTCTTCAATGGCCTCTGGGGGCAGCGCGTACGGATCAAATTCGATAACGTCAGGTACGTCAGTCATCAGCAAGTCTTTCATCATGCGAGCGTTCGGATGAGAGACTTGCATTCTCCACGCTGGCGGGCACAACGCAAGCGTAGAGATACGCTGATGTAGGAACTCATCGGACTTCCGTAGCCCGACTCAGAGAGTCGGACTACGCGTCGGCGACGGCCTATTCTGTCAATGTTCCCTTGCTTGACGGAACCCCAGTCTGGCGCGGATCTACGGCGACAGCTTCGCGCAACGCCCGAGCGGTTGCCTTGAACACGCCCTCCGCGATGTGATGGCTGTTGCGACCGTGGTGCAGGACGAGATGCAGATTCATCAGCGCATTCGCTGAGACCGCCTGCCAGAAGTCATCAACGAGCTGCGCATCGAATTCGCCGATCTTTTCTGTGGGAAAGGCGACGTGACTGACGTACCACGCGCGACCACTCAGGTCGAGGGCGCTGGTGACAAGCGTCTCTTCCATCGGCAATGTCTTGCTGCCGTAGCGGACGATGCCCCGCTTGTCTCCCAGGGCTTGAGCGAATGCTTTGCCCAGACAAATGCCCACATCCTCAACGGTGTGGTGCTGATCGACGTGCAGGTCGCCGTCGGCTTTAATCTCCAAATCAAACAGGCCATGTTTGGCGAGCAACGTGAGCATGTGGTCGAAAAAGCCGACTCCCGTCTGAATCTGGGCGATTCCCGATCCGTCCAGGTTCAAGCTCAGGCGAATCTTGGTTTCAGCAGTCTGGCGTTCAATCAAAGCAGTACGGGGCATGGTATGGGGCCGTCGGTGGGGTTGTAGCGATTGTGTGGGTGGCTGGTCAGGAAGGATTTATGACCGTTGAGGCAAAAACGCGTCAAACGGCATAAGCCTCTGAATTATGACCTATCATTTGGGATGCGGTTCCCCAAACTTGCCAGCTTTTATTCTGGCGAGTCAAGAATCAGGAAGCAAACGAGGGATGATCCGCCGATTCGACGACGTGGATTGATTCAAAAAACTCCCTATTACCTCAGCATCAGCAAATCATGATTCCGCACTCGATTCAGTATCAATACAACCAATACCACTCGCTGCTCATGCGGTATTGGAATCAGATGACGCCGATTCAGTATTGCGGCTTACTGATCTCGATCGCGGCCGTCGGTTGGCTCTTGATGAAGAGTGCGACCAAGCGCTAATAGGGTGCATTGGATATACTATACTAGCCCGAAGCGCCAGCGCGTGCATTCCTTCAGCAACTAAGAGGCATACACGCGCTGGCGCTTCGAGCTAGTATTGCTAAGCCGTATGACCATTCACCGGTTGTGCGGCGAGCACTTCACTCGCTCGTTTGGCCGCTGCATCCGCCTGAAATGACTGGATCAGCAGCATGATGGCGCCGGTCACCAGGAAGGTGTCGGCGAAGTTGAAGATGGGCCACTCGATGATTTGGAAGTACAGAAAATCGCGTACCGCGTATTGAATCTGTCCGGTCAGATCATCACGCAATCCATGCAACCCGAGGCGGTCATAGAGGTTGCCCAGCGTGCCAGCCATCACAAAGGCCAGGGCCACGGTCAGCCACAGGCTTTGAGCACCACGTGCCAGAAACAGCCAATAGATGACTGCCAGGGCCGCCACGACGCTGAGAATGGCAAATACCGCGCTGTAGCCCTGCCCCATGCCCCACAAGGCACCGTGGTTGAAACTGGTCATCAGGCGGAAGACATCCTTGCCCCACAACCAGACGAACCACGATTCACTTTGGCGATGTTCAAAGCCTAGGGTGCTGAACACATGCCATTTCGAATAGAGATCCCACACCAGCAAGTTGATGCTCAGGACGAAGAACACCACGTAATGCAGGATGGGGATACCGTTCAGTTCCTTCGCTCGCGCTTCCGTTCGCATTCGATACAATTCCGGGCAAAGGGAATGACCCGCAAGCGGGTCTTGGGAATAGCCGCCTGGGTCGCTGATTTTCCCGACTCCAGGCACATCAGGCACAATCCATACGTACCTGTTTTGATTCGTTCTAAGGCTTCGGCGATTTCGTCCAGAATTCCTTGCTCGTTCTCGACCAATGACAGCGCGAAATCCTGTTCGAACGCTTCACTGCCGAGTTCGGCCATATGCGTTGGACTTTTTGACTCGGTCGACCCTTCTTCGCGATCTGAACCCAAAGCGTCGCTGGTCAGTTGTGACATATCTCCACGGAGCCGAGCCCGCAGAATTTCGAGCAGAACTCGGTATTCATCCAGTTCCTGTCGCTTCATTTGGGATGTCAGCTCGCCTTCCAATCGCGGAGTCGGTGAAAAATTCCGAGAATGTCTATTCTGATGTCCCGCATGAAAATCGTCAAGTCGCAGTATTTGCGTGACGGGAGCGTGGGATGGGTCTCCTGGCCCGTCCGTGGCTGTCGACTGCGATTGGAAATGATTTGGATGGTGAGAAAAGCCGCTGGACGCTTACCTGCAATGACTTCGAAATGTTTGCGCTGCGCGTACTTCGTGAGGCGTAAATCTATACAAAGTCGCTGGTTACGGGCTCAGACGGGTCTGGAGACCCGTCCTATGGTACGCGTACGCTTCGCTACGCTTCGCTTCGCTACGCTGAGACGAATCCGTTCAGGTAGGGCAGCTTCTTGGCAGTGGTGCGGACTTCATCCGCGGCTTCCACGAGTTGTGCGAGAAAGTCCCACTGGCCAGTTGTGAGTGAACTGCGAGCACTGTTCGGCATGGTGCAGGGGAATTTCAGCTTACCACAGCTCACTTCCAACGCTTGCAGGTCGACCGTGACTGCCTCTTGCGGATTGGCAGTGACTGCGGCAGCCAGTTGCTTTACCGCATCGGCCGTTACGCAGACGCACGGGACGCCGTTGGATGTGCAATTTCCGAAGAAGATTTCGGCGAATGACTCGGCGATCATGGCCTTGATGCCCCAGCGGACCAGCGCTTGGGGTGCATGTTCTCGCGATGATCCGCAGCCGAAATTACGGCCGGCTACGAGGACGCTGGCGCCCTTGTAGCGAGCATCGTCAAACGGATGCTTGGAATCCTGCTGGCGATCGTCTTCGAACGCGTGTTCGCCGAGGCCTTCGAATGTCACGCACCGCAGGTAGCGGGCGGGAATGATGCGGTCGGTATCGATATCGTCCAAGGGCAGCGGGACGGCTCGGCCGGTAACTTGTTCAATCTTTTGCATGGTACTTGATCAAAGTGTTGTAGAAGAATTCGTAAGAATTCTTGAGTTGTTTAACGGGCCTTACATCATGTCGCGAACGTCGGCGACCGCACCTTCGATCGCTGCTGCGGCGACCATGGCAGGGCTCATCAGCAGGGTCCGTCCGGTGGGGCTTCCCTGGCGTCCCTTAAAGTTGCGGTTGCTGGACGAAGCACAGATCTCGCGGCCCTGCAGCTTGTCGGGGTTCATGGCCAGGCACATCGAGCATCCAGCTTCACGCCACTGGAATCCGGCGGCCTTGAAGATTTCGTGCAAGCCTTCGGCTTCGGCCTGAGCTCGCACTTGCTGCGAACCGGGGACAACGAGCGCCTTCACATGCGACGAGACCTTGCGGCCCAGAGCAATCTTGGCTGCTTCACGCAGATCCGAGATGCGTCCGTTGGTGCACGAGCCAATAAAGGCCACGTCAATCTTTACACCACGCAGCTTTTGCAGTTCCTTGAGCTCCATGAAGTCGAGAGCTTCCTGGATCCCCTTTTGCTCTTCGGCGGGGAAGGTCGAAACGGCGCCAATGGGTTCGTTGACTCCGACCGATTGGGCGGGATTGATGCCCCAAGTGACCGTCGGCTCGATGTCGCCGGCCTGCAGGCTGACCTTGTGATCAAACTCGGCATCCGGTCCGGAGGCGAGTTCCAGCCACCACTTGGCTGCTCGGTCAAATTCGGCTCCCTTGGGCGATAACGGCCGGCCGCGCAGATAATCGACAGTCGTCTGATCGGGGTTGATGTACCCGCAACGGGCACCCCCTTCGATCGACATATTGCAGACCGTCATGCGTTCTTCCATCGTCATGGCATCGAACGTTGACCCTGCGAATTCGTAAGCGTAACCGACGCCGCCCTGCACTCCGAGCTTACGGATGATGTGCAGGATCACGTCCTTAGCGAAGACGCCCGGATGCAGTTTGCCATCGACTCCGACGCGGCGCACCTTGGGGCGGCCCAGCGCCATCGTCTGCGAGGCCAATACGTCGGCGACCTGGCTGGTACCGATACCAAAAGCGATACAGCCGAACGCACCATGCGTGCTGGTATGGCTGTCGCCACAGGCCAGCGTAATACCCGGTTGGGTGATGCCCTGCTCGGGACCCACGATGTGGACGATCCCCTGCCGACTGTCGTTCAGATTCAGCAACGTCACGCCGAATTCTCGACAGTTCTTTTCGATCGCCGACATCATTTCTTCGGCCAGCAGATCGTGGAACGGCCGGGCCTGATCGTCGGTGGGGATAATATGATCCACCGTTGCCAGGGTTCGCTCGGGGAACATGACCTTCAGGCCGCGATCGCGCAGCATCTGGAAGGCCTGGGGACTGGTGACCTCGTGAATCAGGTGCTGCCCAATGAAGAGTTGGGTCTGCCCCGAGGCCATAGTGCGCACCGTGTGCAAATCCCACACACGG
>JAQGHS010000494.1 GCA_028291605.1 Planctomycetaceae bacterium
GTGAGAACCGGGATCGGAAGAAGAGGATGAAGTTGTCATGGGGCGGAATATAATTCCCCTGTCATCTGGTGTCCATCTTTGAACTATGGATTTATGTCGAAAACTTGTCAGCCTCTCCGCGTGAAGATAGCAGGGCGCGCGGACACGCGATTAAGGCATTCAACGTCAACTGCGCGCTCGGCCTTCTTCACGCGGAGCGTGAAGGCTACTATGCCAAAATCCCGTCGATCACGTGCCCATGCACGTCGGTCAAACGACGTTGAATTCCGTTGTGATAAAACGTCAGTTTCTCGTGGTTGATCCCCAGCAGATGCAGCGCTGTCGCGTGCAGATCATAGCTGTAACACGGATTCTCCGCCGCTTTGAATCCCAGTTCGTCGCTGGTCCCGTAACTCGTTCCACCCTTGATGCCGCCACCCGCCAACCACGCGGTAAAGGCACCCGGATTGTGATCGCGGCCCTTTTGTGACCCTTGCATGAATGGCTGCCGACCGAACTCGCTGGTGCAGATGACCAAGGTTGATTCCAGCAGACCTCGCTGCTTCAAATCGGCCAGCAAGGCACTCGCACCCGTATCGAGAATGCGGCCCCAATAGCCGTGATCGCGGACGATGTCCTCGTGACTGTCCCAGTTCGGGCGGATCTTTTTCGAGGACGTATTTTCCGCTCCGCAGAAGATCTGCACGAAACGCACGCCCCGCTCAACCAGCCGCCGAGCCAGCAGGCATTGCCGTCCGAAGGGTCCGATATCGGGATCCGACAAGGCGTACTGGGCTTGCGTCGCCTCGCTCTCTTCAGCCAGGTTCACGGCTTGAGGAGCGCTTAACTGCAACTTCGCGGCCAGCTCATAAGATGCGATTCGAGCTTCCAGCAAGGAATCTCCCGGCCGTTCGCTCGCATGTTTGACGTTCAGCAACCTGAGGAAATCGCGACCGTCTTTTTCCGTTTCGGCAGACGGGGTGCGATCGGCCGGAGGGAAGAGATCATTGATCGGCGGCCGTTCCGTTGAGGTCTCCATGACCGTCCCCTGATGCACTGCGGGCAGGAAGCCGGCTCCCCAGTTCGACACGCCGCCGGGTGGCAGGCCTCGGACATCTGGCAGGACGACGAAGGCCGGCAAGTTCTCGCTTTCACTCCCCAAGCCGTACGTCACCCATGCTCCCATACAGGGAAATCCGGGGCGAATGAACCCGCTGTTCGCCATAAACATCGCCGGACCATGCAGTGCCGATTTGCTGTACATGGAATGGATGAACGCGACATCATCCGCATGCCCGGCGAACTTCGGAAAGAGATCGCTGATCCAACGGCCGCAGCCCCCATGTTGGCGGAAGGTCCAATGACTCTTCGCATAGTTGCCGGCAGTCCCCGCAAACGTCTGCTTGCCGAGCTCCGCATCGAAGGCCTCGCCATGATGCTTTTCGAGACCCGGTTTGTATTCCCAGGTATCGACGTGACTCATTCCACCCGGGCAGAAGATCTGGATGACCCGGGTTGCTTTGGCCGCGAACATGGGCGGCTTTTTTGCTAATGGATTCTGGAGCAAGACGGACTCTGCGCCGAGCAACTGCTCATCCGCGAGCATGGCAGCCAGTGCCACGCCACCGAGGCCGCCACCCAGGTTCCACAGGAATTCGCGACGAGATGGCATGTGATCGAGATGGGGTTTCATGATAGTCGTTGTTCGCTCCGCGAACGATACGCGTTCGTAGTAGCCGGGTCAGTTGAGATTGGACGTTTGAATCTGATTCAGGCTCGCTACTGCGAGCGCGTTTTGATCGCGGAGCGATCAACGACTATCTTTGAATTCTTCAATCTACGTACACAAATTCACTCGCATTGAGCAACATTCGGCAAAACTGCGGGAGGCCTCGCGCCTGCACTAACCTGGCTGCCGCTTGTGCTTCCTCGGTAGTCGGTTCTCTGCCAAATGCCAGCCGAAACGCCAATTGAATCTGCGCGGCAGGAGAGGCGGCCTCAGCCTGCAGACGCGCTGCGAAGTAGCCGCTTTGTCGCAACATGAAGTCATTGTTGAGTAGCGCCAGCGACTGGAGCGCCGTCGTGGTAATGTTGCGAGCGGGGGTCAGATTCGCTGCACTCGGACAGTCCAGCGTGGTCAGAAACTGATGCGTTGTCGTCCGCACGATGAAGCGATAAATACTGCGTCGCCAGAGATCGGGACTGTCGGGCGTGATGTAGCGATAGACCGGTGCGTATTCTTCCTGATAGTCGAAGTCGCGATATCCCGGGCCGAACATCTGGGGATTCAGCTTGCCACTGACCGCCAGGACCGCATCGCGAACCGATTCCCCATCCAGCCGTCGCGGATGCATGCGCCACAGCAACCGGTTGCCTGCATCAACCTTCAATGCCTGATCGGCAGCCGGCCCCGGCTGCAGAGCCGACTGCTGGCGATAGGCCTGGCTGGTACAGATTAAGCGATGCATCGATTTCAACGACCACTTATTGTTCAACAACTCCGCCGCCAGCCAATCGAGCAACTCGGGATGCGATGGCTTGCCGCCGCCATAGCCGAGATCGCTGGGAGTATCGACCAGTCCGACTCCAAAGTGATAATGCCACAATCGATTGACGATGACCCGTCGGGTGAGCGGGTTCGCGGGCGAAGTAATCCAGGCGGCGAGATTTTGGCGGCGTTCGCCCTCAGGTGTGAATGCTGTCGCCAGTTCCGGTTTCAAACTGGCGACGCTCGACAAGGCCGCGGCCAGGACCTCTGATTCAGGCTGTTCGGGATCACCGCGGTTCAGCACCTTGACCGGTGCGGGATTCTCGCTGAGGATCCCATACATGCGAGAGGCTGCCGGCACAGTTTTCAGTTGTTGCTCAAGGTCGGAGCGTCGCTTCTGAAGTCGTTCGATTTCCACCAGATTGGCCTGATCAGCGCCGGACGGCGTCGCTGGGGTCAGCCAGGCATCGACGAAACCCAGTTGATCGTGGCTGATTCCATTGCCGCCGTCTGTCGCCATCAACGTGAGGAATCGGGCCGTCTGGGGTATCGTGATGTCTACCAAAATGAGACCGTCGTCGCGCCCAATCTTGTCGCGTTGCATCCGCGGCTCGCCATCGACATAGACTCCGAAACTCGCCGCGCTCTTGGGTGTTTCTCCGAAGTAACCAGCCGATGCAGTCAACTTCATCTCGTCCGGGGCGCCCGACTTGCGAAGTTGATCCAGATCAAAAGTGATCGCCGCGTTGGCGTGCAGCGACAACAGCGTATGGCCGTTCGCATTGAAGTCGGTGTCGCCAAACTTCGTCGAAAACTGGGAATTCAGAGGTCCGAAACGAATCGCGTCCCACACCATCGCTGAGGTCTTCGGGACATTTTTGATTCGCAAACCGGTCGACGTCACCACGGTTCCATCGGGGCTGGCATCAGGAACGACGACACCATCGACGAACTTCACTGTCGACTTCATAAACATATTGGGCTGCACATTTGCCAACACGCCACGTAAGGCTGTCTGCGGCTTGCCCGTTAATGGATCGATCCCCTCGCCAGCCTTACCAGTGAGCCGCCCGTCACCTCCACCGACAATATCCGCCAGATCAATCAGCGGGCCGCGGAGCTTGCCGATACTTGTGGTGATCTCCTGGATTTGATTCCGCAGGGCATTCTTTTTCGCCTCGAGCTCGCGCACTTCCTTCGCACTGACATCACGCTCGCCGCGTTTCACACCAGCAAACACCGCCCACAAGCTGTAGTAATCACGCTGCGGAATCGGATCGAGCTTATGGTCATGACAGCGGGCACAATTGATCGTGACGCCACACGCGGCGGTGATCACTTGCGTGACCATGTCATCCAGGTCATCCGCCCGCGCCGCTCGCCTTAAGACTTCACTGCGCGTTTCAGCCTGGCCCACATAATCCCAGGGCCCGGCCGCCAGAAACCCAGTGGCGATAACCGCGTCGGGGTCATCAGGCCGGAGGACATCACCCGCGAGTTGATCGGTGAGAAAGGCGTCGTACGGCATGTCCGCATTGAATGCGCGCACGACCCAGTCGCGATAACGCCAGGCATTGTCTCGACGTTGATCCCGTTCGAAACCGTGCGTGTCAGCATAATGGGCGATGTCCAACCAGTGACGCGCCCAGCGTTCGCCATAATGTGGCGAAGCCAGCAAATCATCCACCAGTTTTTCGTAAGCTCGCGGATCGGAATCGTTGACGAAGGCGTCAATTTGGGCAGGAGTCGGCGGCAAGCCGAGCAAATCAAACGTCAGCCGGCGAATGAGAGTTTTACGATCCGCCGCGGGAGAGGGTTGCAACCCTTTCTCAAGCAACTTGGCCAGTAAAAACCGGTCGATCGGATTCTGTGTCCAGTCAGCCTCGGCAAGACGAGCCCGCTCGGAGGCGATGATCGGCACAGTGACCGCTGCCACCGGTTGCAAGGACCACCAGTCCTTGCCAGCTTTGGCCGCTTCGTGAATGACAATCGTCTCGGGCCAGGCCGCTCCCGAAGAGATCCATTGGCGAAGAATGGCCACCTGTCTCGGTGTAAGTGGCGCTCCCTCCTTGGGCATCTTTGGGGGCTTGCCACCCTGGGATGTCACCAACGTCAGCAAATCACTGGCGTCCGGTTTACCAGCCACAACATGGCCGTTATCACGCAGATCCGAGACCGTCGATAACGAGATCTCGCCCTTGCGATTTTCAGAATGATGGCAGCGCACACAGTGCTGCTGCAGAATGGGCACGACATCGCGCCCAAAGTCGATGGCGGTCTCATCAGCCCCAGCCGGGCTGGACAGGGCGCACAAGACCGCACCGACCAGGATTGGTACAACTCGAAAAGCACCCCCGAGTTTGCTGGCAGAGCGCTGCCACAAACTCGACGGGCATTTCGACGCCGCAATCGCCTTCGCAGAGGAACTGGACATGGACACCTGGAAATCGTCAGGAACCGCTAACCAGTCACTCATGCGAAATCACTTTAGACTTTCTCTTTGGCCGCTCGTTTCTTCGGCGGAAAGACTTCCGCTTCCAGAGCCTTAGCAGCCGACACCAGATGCGTTGCCATCGCTGCCGCGGCCAGATCCGGCTTGTTCGCAGCCAAGGCCTTCACGATCGCCAGATGTTCTGAATTCTCGTTCATGTCGCGATAATCTGCACGCGATTCGCGACGCTCGTAGCGGACATCCCGCAATGCTGAAAACAAAATGCGATAACGCCGAATCTCATTGGCCAACCGCTCGTTGCCACAATGATTCGCAATCAGCTCGTGCAGCCGCGAGTCGAAATTCCGCGTCTCTTTAATCCAGACCACACTGCGCCGCGCAGCGACCAGACGAGTCAACTCGCGATTCAGATCGTCCAGTTCGGGTTGCGGGATCCGACCACAAGCATAGCGTGTCGCTTCCGATTCGAGAATTCTGCGCAGATCGTAAATCTCTCGCAGCTGTTGAGGACCAAATGGACGCAGCATGGCGCCCCGATTCGGTCGCAATTCGACCATGCCGATTCCGGCCAATTCCACCAATGATTCGCGAATGGGCGTGACGCTCACGCCAAGTTGATCGGAAAGGTGTTCCACCCGCAGCCGGGTCCCCTCTTCCAGACGACCCTCGATCACCGACTCCAGCAGCCTTTGTGTGACGACTTGACGCTTCAAACCGTGATCGGAAATCGACGCCAGCCCGATAATCGTACTCATCACAAATACCTCGCTTAGAGGAAACAGATCTGACCCTACGACCTTAAAAAGATGTTATCAACAACCGTGCAAGTGCTGCAATTGTCATCTGGACACAATTTGTATTTTATATGGAAATTAGGGGTATACCCTTAGTTTAGATGTTTAATATAGTGCTGCCCCACCGTTTTATAGGGGAATTACCTCCGTGCTCTTTTGGATACCAAACGACTCATCGAGTTGAAGGATTTACAAAAATGCCTGCATTTTTTGCAATGTCTTCACACTTCGCTGACGTGTCCGACTTCAACCAACGCGTTATGAATACGATTCGTTAGTTCATACTTCCACACAAGACATATCGTACCACGCGCTCATATTGGTGCCGAAGACACACGTGGTAGCAACGATTATTTGACGGTGTACGTCGACACGTGGGCCGTCGCTGGCGTTTCTCCTGAGGTCGCAGGAAAGCTCAAAGAACTGCTGGTGATTTGAGAGTCCGCTTCGGTCGAGACGGAATCTCTCGAAGCTCGACAGAGAGACTCTGTTCATGAAAGCAGGAGGGCTGAACAACGCTCAAAGCGTCGGATCGATTGCCTCTGCGGGCACCACCGGTCAGCCTTGGC
>JAQGHS010000521.1 GCA_028291605.1 Planctomycetaceae bacterium
TAGCCGCATCTCGCCAGAGTGCGGGCGAGTGACTGACGAGGCCCGCACTCTGGCGAGATGCGGCTACAACAGAAGCAATCCAGAGCGGCAATCACACATGTCGTGCAAAATCATCGCAAAATGAGCACTTCCTAATTCGCGGCACGCATCTGCAATTTAGCCCGGCGCTGGACTTCTCGAATCACCTCGGACAGGGGCACGTCGGGAGCGATATCCGCCGGACGCTTGCCGACTCCGTTCAGGATATTCGTGACCTGCCATTTTGAGTAGAAGTGCGGGGGCAGGCTGGGGTCGTGCTTTTGATAGAGTCGCGGGGGGATCTGTGTCCATTCATTCGTACGCTGGTCCAGGCGATTGGAATAGTAGGCCTGCAGAGTCCGCCGCTGCGTACTATTTTGTTTGAGCCGAGCATTATGAATCGCCCGGGCGTGAAAGATGACGGCGGTCCCGGCCGGGCCGATCAGGTCAACTCCGGCATCGGCGGGAACGTCTTTGGGATTCAAATCGAGCAATCGATTGTGTGACTCGGGCACGATGCAGAAACAGTGATCGGTACTCGACACATCCGTAAGATAAAACATGATCGAGACGGCATCAATTTCGTGTCGCCGGTCATACTCGCGGATAAGATCCCGATGCCAGCCTTTGATTTCATTCAAATTCGCAGTCGGATTGCGGAGCATAATCGCGAACTCTTCGAACGTGATATTCTCTCCAAGGATGGCCTGCAGAATATCCAGCGTCTTCCGATTTTCGATTACCTCATCGAAGTCGGCCGTATGCGGCAGGATATTGGTCCCCTCGCAGAACGAATCGCTAAGCGAGATCCAGTCGTCGGGAAATTTTTCAATATGCCGATCGACGGCGACGTTGAATCGCCGGATCTGCTCGGCCGTCAAAGCCTGTTCGACACGCAAATAGCCCAGCCGGTGAAAGTCCTCGGCCATCTGCTCGAGTTGTAATTGATCAAGGACAGCGGTCATGTGGAGTCACTCCGATCATCCAATGATTTCATCTGGCCGGAACTGGGAACGGATCCAGGTTCGGACTGGATGTCATCTTATAATCTCCATCTCTCTGCGTCTTGTACAAAGTGGATTGTCAGCACTTTGGTGAGAAGCCCATCGATTACAGAAACAGGAATCAGGAACCGGACAACATCCGATTCCTGACTCCGCCGATTATCCGTTCTTAACAAACTACGATTCACTGATATCGTACCTCAGGCCGTTCTGAGTGCCGGAACGATTTCGGCATTGGCGGCTTGCCAGGCTGGGGCGAGTCCTGCGACGACACCCACCCCCGCGGCAATTGCCAGACCTGTCGCCGCCAAGGCCAGCGACGGCAGAAACGCAATCAGGATCCCTTCGGTCCCCAGTGCCAGACCAGAGAATTGCAACGCACACATCGCCGCTCCAATTCCAAAGCCGCCTCCCACCAGGCACACGATTAAACTTTCCGCGATCACAAAGCTAAAGATGCGGGCGGGAGTGCAACCGACTGTTTGTAAGATGGCATGTTCGCGAATGCGATCTTGAACACCCATCAGAGTCGTGGTCGAAACAAGCGCGAGCACCAGTGCTACGCAAGCCAATCCTAACAGCCTGACAAATCCGACCAGCTCGATCAGGTCCCCCACAGCTCTGGCTTGGAACACCCCACGCGTTCGAGTATCGGTGGAAATCGGCCCCCCGCGAAATCGTTCATCAATGGCCCGGCACACTGCGTCGGAGTTGGCGTCCGCTGTCAGCGCAACTTCCACCTGGGTGCATGTGCCGACGGAGTTGAGGCCCTTGATTCGCTGCAGGAATTCCAGGTGAGCATAAATCATGTTTTGCTCGGACGGGATGGGCGAGGTAAAGATGCCGGCGATGGAGGTCGTGAGGGCGCCAATCGAGAATTTCTGGCCGACCTTGAGTTTCCGGCGGAGCGCTACCGCCTGCCCGACCACAATGCCATCACGCTGCTTCTCGAAGGTGCTCCAGTCTCCCTCGCTCAGGTCAAGCTGGCGAGTCGCTTTGAGTTTCTCCGCTGGTAATCCGTTGAACACTACGACGTCCAAGCTGGCGCGACAGTTATTCATATAGACTTTGATCGGTACGGCTCCCGCGACGCCCGGCATCTGCTCGATCTTGCGAGCGTAGTCTTCCGGGAGCTTGCTGGTTGACGGACAGAAGCGATTGGCCTGAAAGACGATTAATGTGCGGTGGTGCGATTGATCAGATGCCAGGCGGTTCAGCCCCTCCTGGACCGCTCCCACGAACGAATAGACAAACAATGCCACCGCCGCACCACTCACCGTAAGCAATGTGCGAGTGCGATGACGCCAGAGCGTTTTCAGGATATAGGGACCAAAGCGGATCATGTCAGGCTCCCCGCAACGACGGCCGATTCGCGGGCAATTAACTGCCCTTGTTCGAGACGATATCGTCGCGACGCAACACTGGCGGCGTGCAAGTCATGTGTGACCATGAGCAGGGTCATGCCGAGCTCGGTGTTGAGCCGTTGTAAGAGATCGAGGATTTGCCCCGTGGTTTCGCCATCGAGATCGCCGGTTGGCTCATCGGCGACGACGACCGTCGGATTGGCCACGATCGCGCGGGCAATGCCGACTCGTTGTTCCTGTCCCCCGGAAAGCTGACGCGGGTAATGGTCGGCGCGATCGGCGAGACCCACTGCTTCCAGCGTGACGTCGACTCGACGTCGTCGTTCAGACCGCGATAATGGTAACAGCAACAGGGGCAGTTCGATATTTTCATAGGCGGTCAGCACGGGGACCAGGTTATGGGTCTGAAAGATGTAGCCGACATGTTCCGCTCGCCACCGCGCCAAGCGGGAGCGTGACAACCCGGTAATCTCCTGTCCGGCCACCGTAATGCGGCCCGTTGTTGGCCGGTCAATGCCCGCCACGAGATTCAGGAGGGTACTCTTACCTGAGCCGCTGGCCCCCATCAATGACACGAAGTCGCCACGTTCCATCTGAAACGTGGTGTCGCGTAGCGGGGTGATGGTGTGCTCCCCCTTAGTGAACTGTTTTGTCACATGGTCGACATCAACTACAAGCATTTCGGTCTCACTGGAATTCGGTTCGGTCTGAATCGGTCTTAATAAAGGCGCTGTGGTTTCTTAGGACCATGTTCGTGGCCGCTGGAAGTCCCTGCGGCGGGTGCTTGGGCCTCACCACGAACGATAATCCGGCAGTTGGGAACCATTGATTCCCGCCCGCCGGCGATTAATCGATCACCCACCGAAAGGCCGCTAGTGACTTCAATCATCCCGTCGGGGAGCGGGCTACCGAGCTGAACCGTCTTGTGCCGCGCCACGCGGGCCGCGGCGTCGGCCACCCAGACAGTCGTCTGTTCGGCGGAGCGGTCGACCAGTTCGGCAGGAATCATCAGACGTAATCGTTGACTGGCCAGCGTCCCTTTCTGAGGAAGTGCAACCGCCAGAAACGTGGCCTCCACCAGCATGTCTGGCTTTAAGACAGCGGGGGGATTGTCGATGGCCACCTTGACTTGTAACGTGTTTTTTTGAATGTCGGTGGACGACGTCATTGCCAGGACACGGCCGCGAAACATCTGCGGGACTGCCGGCGTCTCGATATGGACCGGCTGACCAATCAGAACTTGGGGCACATTCTCCAGGCGGACGTCGGCCCGCACTTGCAATTGATGCGGGTCATACATACTGATCACCGTGCTGGCATCCATCAGGGCCGCGCGATCGATTCCCATCAATCGAGACCCCGGTTTGGCGACGAGTGCCAACACCTTGCCGGTGATCGGTGCTTTGACGACCGTGCGTTCCAGCCGGAGTTGAGCGGAGTCCAAAGCCGCTTGAACCTGCTTGAGCCGCGCGGTTGCCGCCTGATGTTGTGCGTCGGCGTCTTTCAGCTTGCGTTCTTCTTCCACCTTCAATTCCAACTGACGTGAAAGAACGTCCCGTCGGTTTTTAAGTGCCGTGACTTCATTCAGCAAGGCCTTGCGCTGGGCTTGCAGCTCTTCAATCAAGGCGGTGGCGACTTCCACGTCGACGCGTGCCCGGTCTACGCTGATCCCGGCCACGGCATCCTGCGACCGGGTTTTGACGTCGAGCTCCTTGCGAGCCTGGACGAGCTTGGCTTCCGCGCTGCGAATCGCCGCCGGGACGCGACTCAGTTCGGTCTCGACTTTCGCCAGGATCGCTTGTGCTTCCGCCAGCGCCGCCTGGCGTTCCACGGGCTCGCGCCAGTAGATGCGGGCCGCATCCCGATGTGCGGCCGCCGACTCCAAATTCGCCTGCTGTAGAGAGACATCGGCCTGCGCCTGCTCCACGGCGATCTCGGCATCGCGGCGAACGAGCAGCGCCACCGGCTTACCCGCTTCGACCTCCTGCCCTTCGACGACAAGCAGGCGGTCGACGATCCCCTCGTTTAGTGCGCTGACGAATACAGGCGTGGGGCGAGGTTCGATCCACCCGGCCGCTCGAAACAAGGGCGTATCGGCAGCCACCGACGTGGACGTCGTGGTGAGTACCGGCACCACCGTGACGGGGATCGACGAGACCAGGCTGTCGCGCAACGACCACGCGGCCACCGCGGCGAACCCCGCGATCAGGCCGCCCGGAAGAATGTAGCGGGTCAGCCACGGAATACGGTGCTTGCGCGGTGCCGTGGGACGATCCACGATCAGCTCTTTCAAATTCACCGTCGTACTCATTTGGATTTCTCACTGACAGGTGGCTTGGCGGCGGCGGGTTTGATGAACAGGGAGCTGGCAATCACCGTCAGATTACCCGCCTCGTCGCGCTTCGCCTGCCCTTTGACAACGACGGTCTGGAGTTCTTTAATCCCCAGCAATTGACGAGCATCGGTCGTCAGCGTTTTGCCTTGGGCGTCGACAAATTTCACCGTGGCCTTGCTCTTGGGAAGTTGATCCGTATCGCAGCAATAATCCCACGGCGTCG
>JAQGHS010000545.1 GCA_028291605.1 Planctomycetaceae bacterium
CCGGCAACGAAGCCCCGTCGTCGCCGTGATCGGCATGATCTCCGCCTCCCAGGGCCGAGATCACCGCATCACTTTCCGCCATCAACGCATGAATCTGGAACTGTTCTTCGAGAATCGTCTTCCAGCGGGGAAATCGCTGGCAGAAATCAGCCGGCTGCGGCTGTTGGCCCAGCTCTTGCCGCGTCACGAATTCCGTGTAGATCAGTTCGATCGCCGCATCAGCCTGAGTTTCCAATTCGGGCGCGGCAGCAAAAAACTCTTCCGCCCGGCAATCCCGCCCCGCGCGCAACCCCTGATCAAGCTCCGCGCACGCCTGGCGCAGTCGCATTTCGATCCCGGCATTGATGGCTGATTCCGAATGCACGCGATGTGTCCTCGCGGGACGGGTCTCCAGGACCATCAGTCCAGCCTGCTTGCGGGTGAAAGGATTTGTCCTTGAAGATCTGCTATTTCCAGAGGGGACGGACGGGCCTGGAGACCCGTCCCACTCTGCGGCCCCAATTGTGAAGCTCCCACCACGATTGTACAATTACCAGTCCGCCGAGCGTATCAAGATGGTCAGCATGGCACAAAATGACCGACTCCATTCCTGATGCTCACGAATCCACCGCCCAGTTCGCCGAACTGCTGGCCCGCGTGCGTGACGGCGACGAAGCGGCTACGACCCGGCTTGTGGAACGCTATGAGGCTCGGGTCCGGTTGACCGCCCGGGTCTTGCTGGGTCCGGCCCTCCGTCCGCATCTCGATTCCGTCGATATTGCTCAATCAGTCCACCGAACCTTGTTGTTCGGACTCAAGCACGACAAGTTTGATCTCAATAGCTCGGACCAACTGCTCGCTTTGTTGCTGACAGTCGTCCGGCGCAAGGTGGCTCATCAATGGCGTAAAGCTCAGCGACAACGACGGCTGAGTTCGGCTCCGGACACAGTGGAAAGTCCCGTCAGTCTGCTGGCGTCGATGGTGAGTCCCCAGATCGATCCAGCAGGCTCCGCGGCCATCAACGATTCCATCACCCAGTTGCTGCAGGGGTTGGACGGTACCGACCGCCAGGCCATTGAATTACGTCTGACGGGCTACAGCACGGTGGAAGTGGCTGCCGAACTGGGGCTGGACGCACGCGTCCTCCGGGCCCGCTTCAGTCGGTTGCGGCAGCGGTTGCGAGAACGCGGGATTCTCAGCGAATGGCTGTAGTACTTCCTCAGATGCGGGAGGGCGAGGCTCCTGCCGAGCCGCTAAGTCTGGCGGAAATCGAAAGACCAAGCGACTCGGCGGGTACCCTCTAGGTCCCTCGCCCTCCCGTCTCGCTGAAAATGGTTCGTAAGTCACAGTCTGACAGTCCTTTCCAGCCGATTTTGGGAATTCTTCACAAAAACGCCAAAATGTGCGTGCGCTTTGGCCTCACCGCGGCAATTATTGATGGGTAAATGTGTTTCTCAGCAGGGGACAGATATGGCCAATCGGGCAATTTGGACAGTTTTTGCCGTCTTTTCTCTCGTCGCCACGACGCAGCTCCAGGCCGCCTCGCTCCACGAAGAAATCGATCGCCTGATCGCTGCCAAGGCGAGTGCCACCCCTCTGGCCCCAGCCTGCGACGACGCCACCTTCCTGCGGCGAGCTTACTTTGATCTCGCCGGCCGGATTCCGCGGCTCGAAGAAACTCAGAAATTCCTCGGTGACTCGGCCGCCGATAAGCGGACCAAGCTGATCGACGAACTGTTGGCTGGCCCCGAGTATCCGCGGCGCATGGAAGAGCTGTTCCATGTGATTTTTATGGAGCGCCGTGGCGACAATCCCGAATGGTCCAAGTTTCTGCGAGTCTCGTTCGAAACCAACAAGCCCTGGGATCAGTTGACCCGCGAAATCATTCACCCGGTAGCCGACGACGCCAACAAGCGGGGGGCCGCCTTCTTCCACACGAAGCGTCTCGACAAAAGTGGGCAGGAGACGACCGATTACCCCGGGCTGACCCGCGATGTCGGCCGGTTGTTCATGGGGATCGATCTGCAGTGTGCACAATGTCACGATCACCTGTTTATTGGGGATTACAAGCAAGTCGATTTCCAGGGATTGCTGACCGTCTTCTCAAATACCTCAATCAAGGGGGGCGATTTCCCCGCGATTGCCGAAAAGCCCGCTGCTACGAAATTGGAATTTACGTCAGTCTTCGAAGGGACCAAGAAAGCCACCGGGCCGCGAATCCCGTTCGGGACTGAATTTGACATCCCTCCGGCGACCGGCAGTGCCCTCGCACTGGTCGCCACGGCGCTGCCCGCTCCGGAAAATCGCCTGTTCGTGCAGAACGCTGTCAACCGATTCTGGTTCGTCATGATGGGACGCGGCTTGATCCATCCTCTCGATTTGCAGCACTCCGGTAACGCACCGTCGCATCCGGAATTGCTCGAACTTATGTCACGCGAGTTTGTGGCTCAAAAGTTCGATGTGAAATGGCTGATCCGCGAGCTGGCCTTGTCCAATACGTACGCCCGCTCGACGGAAATCGCTGGTGCTGGTGAGCCGCCTCCTGTCGAACTATTTGCGGTGGCCGTCGAGCGACGACTCTCGGCCGAGCAACTGCTCCGCAGTATGTTCATCGCCACGGGAGATCCCGCCGAAACCAAGGATGAGGCCAAGCTGGTAGCCGCGATGACTCCGCTACGACCCAAGGCACTCAAGGCGTTCGCCAATCCTCCCAAAGAGCCCGAAGATGGCTACAACACGACCGTCCAGGAAGCTCTGACATTGCTGAACGACGACGCTTTTCAAAAGCTTTTCGAAGTGCGACCCAACAGCTTGACCGAGCGACTTGCCAAGATTGAAGATCCCAATCAATTGGCCGACGAGCTCTATCTAACGATTCTGATTCGCAAGCCTCTGGATGACGAACGAGCCGAAGTGGCCAAATTCCTGGGGCAATATGCCAGCACGGTTCCCGGAAAGCAAAAGGTTGATGCGGTGCGCTACCTGGCATGGGCACTAGTCGCATCGACGGAGTTTTCGATTAATCACTGATTTGACTTAGCGAGCGTCCGGCGTGAGCCGGATGGTTGTCTTGCGGTCGCGATTGCAATTACTGGGAGGGCGAGGCTCCTGCCGAGCCGCTTGGTCTTTCGATTCCCGCCAGACTTAGCGGCTCGGCGGGAGCCTCGCCCTCCCGTCAGCCCGAATAAAGAAGAACCCGACTCAGAGAGTCGGGCTACAGATCACTCAAGTGAACCCCACCATGTCACACCATCCTCTGTGCAACCCGTTCGAGCACACCGTCTCGCGCCGCCAGTTTCTCGGCGGGGTCGGTGCGTCAGCCGCAGCGGCGGCCATCGGCACCTTCGGCGGACTCGTCCAGCCGGCCGTGGCGGAAGACCTGAAAAAGCGAGACAAGCAGGTCATCTTCATCTGGCTCGACGGCGGGATGAGTCAACTGGAGAGTTGGGATCCCAAGCCGCACTCCGAATTTGGCGGCCCATTTCGGGCGATCCCGACGTCCGTTCCCGATATCCGAGTTTCAGAACTCCTGCGGCACACGGCCAAGCAGATGCACCACATTGCGGTTGTACGGAGTGCCTGCACGCAGGACAACAGCCATTCGGCCGGAGTCGCCCGCATCCAGCGCGGTGATCCCAAGAACCGCGGCGTGGACTATCCCTTCTTTGGAGGTGCCGTCTCGAAGTTGCTGGGTCCCTGTCCCGGTGGTTTGCCACCCTATATGTGGGTCAAGCCGGGGAGCGGTGGCTTCATTCCCGGAGACGGTGGTTTCCTGGGTGCCAAGTACGGCTCACTGGCTCTCGGCGACGGCAAGCCGCCGGAAAGTCTGTTGCTGCCGGGAACCATCACGTCTGCCGAAGACCAACTTCGCAATGAGTTTCGAACGAAGCTGAATGCGCGGTATGCGGCAAAACATCGCAAGGCCAATTCCGAAGCGAACAGCTACGTCTACGATGTCGCCCGAGAACTCTCTCGTCGCAGCGACTTATTCGACGAGTCCAAGATTGCTGACAAAGATCGCGACCGTTACGGCCGGAATGACCTCGGACGGCACATGCTGCTGGGGAGGCGGCTGCTGGAAAGTGGCGTGCGGTTCGTGAAGGTCAATTCCTACGGCTGGGACAGTCATGGCGATAACT